>NZ_JBEYTM010000025.1:0-106600 GCF_040643055.1 Streptomyces sp. NPDC047515 | reverse complement strand
CGCGTTCCTCCTCAGACAACACCAGCTCGGCCATCGGCCGCCCCATCTTCGCCATGGAAGCAGTCTACTTATTCAACGAATTCTCGGCGCAGGACACTAGGTCGGTGATGGTGGGGATTCCAGGTCTTCGAGCTCGATGCCGGGCGCCGAGAGGACCACGTCGCCGGCGATGTGCACGGTGTGCTGTTCGCCGGTGTCCAGGGCGCTGACCCGGTATTCGTCCACCGTCAGAGGGCCGTTGTCAGTGGCGTGCGCTTCACTGTTCACCAGGGCCCAGGACTGGTCGACGGTACGGGGGGCGAGGACGGGGTCCGTGAAGGCGACCAGGCGGACGCGGGTCGCGGGGGAAGCTGAGGTGAGGCGCAGCAGCCGTGCGGTCGCGATGAGGAATGCGGGGGATGTGCCGGTGAAGGCGTGGGCGCGCACATTGCCTTCGGTGGCGTGAGTGCCGGTCGGGTCGGTACGGACCCAGGTGACGCCTTCCAGGGCGGCGCCGCGGACCTGCCAGCTCGCGGCGTGGAGTTCGAGGCGGATGGGGCGGCCCAGTTCGTCGAGGGTGAGGTCGACGGAACTGAGGTGGTCGCCGGAAGGGGTGGTGGTCCGGGAGACGTAGCGCCAGCCGGAGGGACCGGGGGCGCACTGGAAGTGTTCTTCGCCGAGGAGGGAGTGATCGTGGAGATCGTGGAGCGAATATCGGCCGCGGGGCATGGGGTCCTTCGAGGTTCCTCGGGCTGAGCGGGTGCGGTACGGCGCAGGCCCCCGACACGGGGGTGCGGGGGCCTGCGCTGGTAGCTGCTGCTGAGGCTGTTCCGTCTGTCAGCGGCCGGTCGTCACTGACCGGTGGTGACGTGCACGGTCGCTGACGGGCGGGATCAGTAGCGGTAGTGGTCCGGCTTGTACGGGCCTTCGACCTCGACACCGATGTAGGCGGCCTGCTCGGGGCGGAGCGTCGTCAGCTTCACGCCGAGCGCGTCGAGGTGGAGACGGGCGACCTTCTCGTCCAGGTGCTTGGGCAGCACGTAGACATCGGTCGGGTACTCCTCGGGCTTGGTGTACAGCTCGATCTGGGCCAGGGTCTGGTCCGCGAAGGAGTTGGACATCACGAACGACGGGTGGCCGGTGGCGTTGCCCAGGTTCAGCAGGCGGCCCTCGGACAGCACGATGAGGACCTTGCCGTCGGGGAACGTCCACGTGTGGACCTGCGGCTTGACCTCGTCCTTGACGATGCCGCCGATCTTCGCCAGGCCGGCCATGTCGATCTCGTTGTCGAAGTGACCGATGTTCCCGACGATGGCCTGGTGCTTCATCTTGGCCATGTCCGTGGCCATGATGATGTCCTTGTTGCCCGTGGTGGTGACGAAGATGTCGGCCTTGTCGACGACCTCGTCGAGCGTGGTCACCTGGTAGCCGTCCATCGCCGCCTGCAGCGCGCAGATCGGGTCGACCTCGGTGATGATCACGCGGGCGCCCTGGCCGCGCAGCGACTCCGCGCAGCCCTTGCCGACGTCGCCGTAGCCACAGACGACCGCGGTCTTACCGCCGATGAGGGTGTCGGTGGCGCGGTTGATGCCGTCGATCAGGGAGTGGCGGCAGCCGTACTTGTTGTCGAACTTGGACTTGGTGACGGCGTCGTTGACGTTGATCGCCGGGAAGAGGAGGGTGCCGTCGCGGTGCATCTCGTAGAGCCGGTGCACACCGGTCGTGGTCTCTTCGGTGACGCCGCGGATCTCGGACGCCAGCTGGGTCCACTTCTGCGGGGACTCGCCGAGGGTGCGGTTCAGCAGGGTGAGGATGTGGCCGTACTCCTCGCTGTCCGCGGTCGACGGGTCCGGGGCCGCACCGGCCTTCTCGAACTCGACGCCCTTGTGGACGAGGAGCGTGGCGTCACCACCGTCGTCGAGGATCATGTTCGGGCCGCCCGTGGGGGTGTTCGGCCAGGTCAGAGCCTGCTCCGTGCACCACCAGTACTCTTCGAGCGTCTCGCCCTTCCAGGCGAAGACCGGGACGCCCGCGGGGGCGTCCGGGGTGCCGTTCGGGCCCACGGCAATGGCCGCGGCGGCGTGGTCCTGGGTGGAGAAGATGTTGCAGGAGGCCCAGCGGACCTCGGCGCCGAGGGCGACCAGGGTCTCGATCAGCACGGCCGTCTGCACGGTCATGTGCAGCGAACCGGTGATGCGCGCGCCGGCCAGCGGCTGCGCGGCGGCGTACTCCTTGCGGATCGACATCAGGCCGGGCATCTCGTGCTCGGCGAGGGTGATCTCCTTGCGACCGAACGCCGCGAGGGAGAGGTCGGCGACCTTGAAGTCCTGGCGATTGGCGACCGTTGTCATAACGGGCTGCTCCTCGTGATGGGTGTCGAGGTGGGCACGGCTGGCTCTGCGGCACCGGACATACGAATGCCCGAGTACTCGCAGCACAGTCCGTCGGAGGCCCTCTCTCCCTCGGCCGGTCCGCGCGTACGGACCGATCGACCGCCATCAGCAGCGACGTCTGACACTGGCATCGAATCTACACCGATCGGCCCAGTCGCTCCCAGCCCGCCCGGACGGGCGGGAGTGGGGAACGGATACCTGGGCGGGCGGGAGGGCGGGCCGAAAGGCTGGTGGGAGAGCTGGTGCGAGGGTGGCCGGGAGGGGGGTCGGAGAATGTGCGTGGGTGCGTTCAGTGGCCGGAATGCGTCGGGGTGTCCGAGGACCCGTCGGGAGTCGGGGCGGGAGATCCGCCCGGGGCCTTGCCGGGGTTGGTGCCGGCTGCGGCGGCCGCCTCGCTGTAGATGTCCGGTTCCAGGTAGATGACCCGGGCGATCGGGACGGCTGCGCGGATACGGGTCTCGGCGGCGTTGATGGCGTTGGCCACTTCGGTGGCCGTGTCGTCGTGCTGCACCGCGATCTTGGCGGCGACCAGCAGTTCTTCCGGGCCGAGGTGGAGCGTACGCATGTGGATGATGCCGGTGACCGTGTCACCGTCGACGACCGCGGCCTTGATCTTCTCGACCTGGTCGGCTCCGGCGGCCTCGCCGAGCAGCAAGGACTTCGTCTCGGCGGCGAGGACGATCGCGATGGCGATCAGCAGGACGCCGATGCAGAGGGTGCCGATGCCGTCCCAGACGCCGTTGCCGGTCGCGAGGGCCAGGCCGACGCCCGCGAGGGCGAGCACCAAGCCGATCAGTGCGCCGAAGTCCTCCAGGAGCACGACGGGGAGTTCGGGGGCCTTCGCGCGGCGGATGAACTCCTTCCAGGAGAGCGATCCGCGGGTCTCGTTGGACTCCTTGATGGCCGTACGGAAGGAGAAGCCCTCGGCGATGACCGCGAAGACCAGTACGCCGACCGGCCAGTACCAGGCCTCGATCTCGTGCGGGTGCTTGATCTTCTCGTAGCCCTCGTACACCGCGAACATGCCACCGACCGAGAACAGCACGATGGAGACGAGGAAGGCGTAGATGTAGCGCTCGCGGCCGTAGCCGAAGGGGTGCTGGGGGGTGGCCTCGCGCTGGGCCTTCTTACCGCCGAGCAGCAGCAGTCCCTGGTTACCCGAGTCGGCGACCGAGTGGACGCTCTCCGCGAGCATCGACGACGAGCCACTGAACAGGAACGCCACGAATTTGGCCACTGCGATCGCGAGGTTGGCGCCGAGTGCCGCCACGATCGCCTTGGTTCCGCCTGACGCACTCATGGGTGCCTGGTGTCCCTTCTTCGGTGCTGCGGCCCTGGCGCCGCGGTACGGCCGGACATTGTTGCAGCCGTTCGTGCGGACGGTACGTCAGACCACCACGGTCGCGCGGAACAGAGTTCCCGTACCGGACACTTCGACCTTCTCGCCGGAGGGTACGAACACCGAGGCGCCGGGGGTGAGACCGAGCCTGCCCGCCGTCGGGGCGCCCGCGGTGCAGAGCAGGATCTGCGGGGTGTCCCTGGTCAGTTCGACGGGGTCCGCGCCGGGCGACAGGTCGAAGCGCGAGAGCCGGAATTCGTCCACGGGCGTCTCGTACAGCTCCTCGCCGGACGGGGACGCTTCGGGGCGCAGGACACCGGGGTCGGTCGCCTCGAAGCGGACGATGCGCAGGAGCTCGGGGACGTCGATGTGTTTGGGCGTGAGTCCGCAGCGCAGCACGTTGTCCGAG
Organism: Streptomyces sp. NPDC047515; assembly: GCF_040643055.1. Classification (NCBI taxonomy): domain Bacteria; kingdom Bacillati; phylum Actinomycetota; class Actinomycetes; order Kitasatosporales; family Streptomycetaceae; genus Streptomyces; species Streptomyces sp. NPDC047515. Next base: position 102,480 of record NZ_JBEYTM010000025.1, on the reverse strand, counting down.
TTGGCCATGATCTCGACGCCGAGGCCGTCCAGGTACGCGTGCGGGACTCCGGCGCCGAGGAAGAGTGCTTCGCCGGGCTGGAGTTCCACATGGTTCAGCAGCATCGCCGCGAGGACACCGGGGTCGCCGGGGAAGTGGTGGGCGATCCGGGCGTACGGGGCGTGGGCGCCGCCGAGGCGTTCGGCGGCGGCGGCTGCCCGGTTCACCGTTTCGGCCATTTCCGTCGGGTCGGCGCTGAGGATCGCGGTGAGGACCTCGCGCAGGGCCGCCTCTTCGGGGTGGGCGCCGAGGAGGTCGACGTAGGGCTTGAGGGAGTCGACGCCGAGTGCGGCCATCGCCTCGGCCGCCTCGGTGGGCCTGCGGAAGCCGCACAGGCCGGCGAAGGGGGTGAGCGCGCAGATCAGCTCGGGCTTGTGGTTGGCGTCCTTGTACGTGCGGTGGGGTGCGTCGATCGGGACGGACCGGCGCTCCTCGTCCTCGTAACCTCGCCTCGCCTGTGCGAGGTCGGGGTGGACCTGGAGGGAGAGGGGTGCGCCGGCGGCGAGCAGTTTGAGGAGGAAGGGCAGGCGGGGGCCGAATTTCTCGACGGTGGCCCGGCCCAGTTCGCGCTCAGCGTCTGCGGCGATGACCTCGGTGAGGGCCTGTTCGTGGCCGGCCTCTCCGGTGCCGGTTATGCGGGTGAGGCGGGAGGGGGCTCCGGGGTGGGCGCCCATCCACATCTCGGCCTGGGGTTCCCCGGTGGGGGCGACGCCGAGCAGCTCGGGGATGGCGGTGATGGAGCCCCAGGCGTAAGGGCGCACGGTGTTGGAGAGCCGGTCCATGGGTTCGTCCTTGTGAGATGCGTGGATCGGGGGTGGTGGTGCAGGTGGGCTTGGCGGGGTGGGGCGGCGCGGGTCCGGTGGGGATGGGGTGTGCGGTGCCGGACCGGCTCGGGTGTTCAGGCGCGGGCTGCCGACGCGAGTGCCAGGTAGACGGCGGCGAAGTCGGTGACCGCGAGGAGTTCGGCCAGGGCTTCGAGCTCGGTGCCCTCGTCCGGTTCGAGTTCGCTGATCGCCGTGTCGTGGCCGAGGGCCAGTTCGCGGGCGGCGGGGCCAGCGCTCAGTCCGCTGGTGGGACGGTCGCGGAGCAGTACGACGCGGGCGTGCAGCGCCTCCGGCTCCTCGACCCGGTCGCGGAAGAAGTCGTCGGGGTCGGCACCGGCGGCGAAGGTGCCCGCCAGCAGCGCGCCGTGGGCGGGAAGCGCCTCGGGAAGTTCGGCGGCGAGGGCCGGGCGGCCGGACAGCTCGGCCAGGACCGCGGCGAATCTGCGGCCGACCGGGGCCGCCGCGTCGCCCTCCGTCCAGATGAGGGGCAGGCTGTCGGCGAGCTCGGCGGCGAGGGTCTTGGCCGGATTGCTGTACGTGGCGATGGCCGGACCGCAGCGTTCCGCGGTGCGGTCCAGGCGGTCGGCGACACTCTGCAGTGCCTCGGCGGACGCGGTGACCAGGCCCACCCGGTCGAGCAGTGCGAGCAGCGGGGTGAACAGGGCCCAGAGCGTGCCGGGTCCCGCCGCGGACGTCTCGGCGTCGTACTCGCCGTGCGGGGCGGTGGCCATCGGTACGACGAGTCCGTGCGCCCCGTCGATCGCCTCGCGCAACGGTGACTGACGAGGGGCGACGGCGACGACGCTGCAGCCGCGGCGGTACGCCTGTTCGGCGAGGAGGGAGAGGCCGGGCTCGGAACCGTCGGCCGTGACGATCAGCAGCAGGTCCACGGAGCCGGCCCAGCCGGGAAGCGTCCAGCGCAGCGCGCCCGCGGCGGGTGCGACCCCGGTGGGTTGGATACGGGTGACGGGCGCGGAGGCTCCCGCCAGGGCGGTGATCAGGTCGGCCACGCCGGACGCGGCGGTGCCGGAGCCCGCGACGAGTACGGCGCGGGGGCGGCCTTCCGGGTTCAGCGCGGCGATCCCGGCCTCCGCCGCGTGCCGGGCGGCGGTGCGGACCCGGGCCCCGGCCTCGGCGGCGCCGCGGAGCAGGCCGCGGCGGTCGGCTCGGGCCAGGGCTTCCGGGGCGTCGAGCAGCGACTCGTCGAGCATGGGGACGGTCCTCCGATCACATGCTGATCACCGTGCGGGTTCGGGCACGAATGCCGTTACGCGGGGCGACGGGCCTCGTCGACGAGGAGGACGGGGATGCCGTCCCGTACCGGGTAGGCCAGACCGCAGTCCTTGCCGGTGCAGATCAGCTCGGGGCTGTCGGCTGCCGACCGGTCGTCGAGCGGAGAGTGACAGGCCGGGCAGGCGAGGATCTCCAGAAGGCCGGCTTCGAGCGGCATGGGGTGAGTCCCTTCAAGCATTCGAACAAGCGGTTCGGGTTCACACGGATCAGGCGACGTCAGCCTACCGCCGGGGTACGGGGGACGCGGGCCGGGGCGAGGCGGGGTCGGCGAGCGTGGGGGCGCGGTGCGGGCTCGGCCGGTGGGGCGGCGGTTCGGGGCGGGGAGGTGTCCGCGCGACGCCGCAGGGCAGGCCGATCGGCGCCGCCCAGCAGGTCGGAATCGCTCGACCGGGTCGGATCCCTCGCCCCCGGACTCCCTCGGCAAAGCTCGTCCCCGTCCGGTCGGGTCTCGCCCTACGCGGCCCGGGACCCGTCCGGCCGGGTCCCGCCCTAAGCGGCCCGTGACCGGACCAGGGCCAGGACCTCGTCCCGGATCGCCGTCATTGTCCGCTCGTCGCGGGCCTCGACGTTCAGGCGCAGCAGGGGTTCCGTATTGGAGGCGCGGAGGTTGAACCACCAGTCCGGGCCCATGACCGTCAGGCCGTCCAGATCGTCGGTCGTCACGCCGTCGCGGGGTGCGAAGGAATCGCGTACCGCCGCCGTGCGTCCTGGCTGGTCGGCGACGGTGGAGTTGATTTCGCCGGACCCGGTGTAGCGGTCGTACTGGGCGACCAGTTCCGACAGGGTGCCCGGCTGGCCCCCGAGCGCGGCCAGGACGTGAAGCGCGGCGAGCATGCCCGTATCGGCGTTCCAGAAGTCGCGGAAGTAGTAGTGCGCGGAGTGCTCGCCGCCGAAGATCGCACCGTGCTCGGCCATCTCCGCCTTGATGAAGGAGTGGCCCACACGGGTGCGGACCGGCGTTCCGCCGTTCTCGCGGACGACCTCGGGGACGGAGAGCGAGGTGATCAGGTTGTGGATGACGGTGCCCCTGCCGCCGTTGCGGGCGAGTTCGCGCGCCGCGACCAGGGCCGTGATCGCGGACGGGGAGACGCCCGCACCCCGCTCATCGACGACGAAGCAGCGGTCGGCGTCGCCGTCGAAGGCGAGGCCCAGGTCCGCCTCCTCGGCCACGACCCGGGCCTGGAGGTCGACGAGGTTCTTCGGGTCGAGGGGGTTGGCCTCATGGTTGGGGAAGGTGCCGTCGAGCTCGAAGTACATCGGTACGAGGTCCACGGGCAGGTTCGCGAAGACGGTGGGGACGGTGTGGCCGCCCATGCCGTTGCCCGCGTCGACGACGACCTTCAGCGGGCGGATCGATGCGAGGTCGACCAGGGACAGCAGGTGCGCGGCGTAGTCGGGGAGCGTCTCGCGTTCGGTGAGGGTGCCCGGGGTGACGGCGGGCCGCGGCACGCCGGTCTCGGACCACTTCTCGACCAGGGCGCGGATCTCGCCGAGCCCGGTGTCCTGGCCCACGGGTGCGGCGCCCGCCCGGCAGAGCTTGATGCCGTTGTACCGCGCCGGGTTGTGGGAAGCGGTGAACATGGCGCCGGGGAGGCCGAGGCTGCCCGACGCGAAGTACAGCTGGTCGGTCGAGCAGAGACCGATCATGGTGACGTCCGCGCCGCGCGCCGCCGCGCCGCGCGCGAAGGCTGCCGCGAGGCCGGGCGACGAGGGCCGCATGTCGTGGCCGATCACGATCGCGTCAGCGTCCGTCACCTCGACGAACGCGGCCCCGAACTGCTCGGCCAGCGACTCGTCCCACTGGTCGGGCACCACCCCGCGCACGTCGTACGCCTTCACGATCTGCGACAGATCAGCAGCCACGGGCCGGTCCTCCTGAGATTTCTTCGGACCGCCCAAACTACCCGGCGGCCGCTCGGGGAACCTCGGGGCCTTGTGGCTGTACGCCCGGTGGCCTCCCCACGCCCATGGTGACCGGGGCGGGCGGCTGCCGCTCCCCGGAGACCTGGGGTCCTTCGTTCGGGAAGCACGCCGTTGCCGCTCCGTCCCGTTCGGCGGGCGGAGCGGGAGCCGGGTCGATCAGGGCAGCATCCAGCCCAGCACCGCCGTGCTCTGTGCCAGGACGATCAGGCACATTACAAGCAGCAGTCCCAGGCTCCACGGCAGCACCTTGCGCAACAGGTGTCCCTCGCGTCCGGCCAGGCCGACCGGCGCCCGCCGCCGCCACGAACTGGCCGATCGTGGCGGCCTGGCCGGAGAGGTTCATGACGTACGCGAGTGCCAGTACGGAGGTCACCGTAAGGATCGCGTACCGCAGTTCACGCACCGTTCCCGTCCACTCGCGCGCCGCGTCGCGGGGCCGTACGCCGAGCACCGCGGCGGTGATCGGACCGGCCAGCAGCACGAGGGTGCCACCGGTGGCGATGACCGGGAGCGTGAAGAGGTTGGCACCGACCGGTTTGGCCGCCGGGTCGGCGACGTCGAGGAACGGCCAGTCGAACAGCCGCGTCGCCTCGGCCAGCGGTTTCTTGACCGGCGGGACCTGGGCGAGCGAGAAGACGGCGACGATGAGGGCGTACGGGGCGTAGGCGCGCAGCACTTCGCGGTGCGGGTCCTCGTGGTCGAGGTCCTCGCTCCGTACGCCCGTCAGAACGGCTGCCCGTACCGGTTCCTCGGCCGGCCTGCGTGCCGTGGGGACGGCCATCAGCGCCGCCGCCCCCACGAGCGCGGCGGCGATGTCCGCGAGTTGGGCGGAGACGTAGTCGGAGGCGGCGAACTGGGCCGCGGCGAAGGCGGCCCCGCAGATGAGTGCGGGCAGCCAGGTCTCGCGCAGCCCGCGCCTTCCATCCACCAGGAGGACCAGGATCAGAGGTACGAGGAGGGCGAGGAGCGGGGTCTGGCGGCCCACGACGGAGGCCACGTCGTCCAGCGGCAGACCGGTGACCTGGGCGAGCGTCACCACGGGGGTGCCCATGGCGCCGAACGCGACGGGGGCGGTGTCGGCCACGAGCGAGACGACGGCCGCCTTCACCGGATCGAAGCCGAGTGCCACTCGCATCACGGACGAGATCGCGACCGGTGCCCCGAATCCGGCGAGGGCTTCCAGGAGCGCGCCGAAGGGCACTTCTCACGCATGGGAAAAGGTCATGTCCGCGACACATTTGGCAATGACTCGTACGCGAAAACGTGAACGGGAAACGAGAGAGAGGGGGAGTCTCGTGCGAGGCGTGCCGCGGCACGCCGCACTCAGGAGTCCGGTGAGCGCAGCACCCGCAGATGGCCGCGGCGTGCCACCTCCATCGGATCCGCGGCCTGCGGGCCGTCGCCCCTGCCGTCGGGGCCGCGGTCGTGCGGCCGCGCCGCTTCCCGTACGGCGTTGGCGAGCGCTTCGAGGTCGTCGCCGCTGGGGCTCGTAGGAGCGGAGGGGTCGGAGAGCCTGACGACTTCCCAGCCGCGTGGTGCGGTCAGCCGCTCACTGTGCTCGGCACAGAGGTCGTAGCAGTGGGGCTCGGCGTAGGTGGCGAGCGGGCCGAGGACCGCAGTCGAGTCGGCATAGACGTACGTCAGTGTCGCGACGGCAGGGCGGCCGCACGCGGTGCGCGAACAGCGACGTACAGGGCTCACGATGTTGGACGGTACCGCACTCTTGAGCGGGCTGCGACGACTCTCCCTCAGCTCACCCCTCCGTGTCGCCCCATCACCTCCGGCCCAAGCGTCTTCCGGACAGGCCTCCTGACCTGCGACGGAACAGAGAAGCGCAGGTCGTACCAGCAACGATTCCGGTCACCACTCGGCACAAAAGCTGTCATTCAGCAGGAGATCAACGGTCAGGAGCTGGGCCGGAAACGAGCTCCCGCTTGGCCGGATTGTTCAGGATTGGACAGGCCGACGCCCTGTCAGCGAGCGGCGATCCGGCCGCCCCGTGGAGGGTTACCCTGCGTCAGTGATGGACAGTCCCGTACCGCCCCACCCGTCCGAGCCGCGCCCGCGTCGTCGTGACCGCCATGGCCGCGGCATGCGCGGACCCGTCGCCCCGCCCCAGGTGCCGCTCTCGGTCAGCCGGGCGGAGAACTTCCGTGATCTCGTGCAGGACTCGGTGGAACGGCTGGAGCGGCGCTGGCCGCAGCTGGCCGATGTCGACTTCATGGTGCTCGATGTGCCGGGGCCGCAGGAGGAGACCGTGCCGCTGGGGCGCGCGGTCTCCGCGGAGAAGGGCCGGCCCGCGCAGATCGTCGTCTACCGGCGGCCCGTCGAGATCCGTACCAAGAACCGCGACGAGCGCGCCCTGCTGGTGCACGAGGTCGTGGTGGAGCAGGTCGCGGAGCTGCTCGGGCTCTCACCGGAGTCGGTGGATCCGCGGTACGGGCAGGAGTAGAACCGGCCACCCGGGCAGGGCGACCGGTTCCGCCGGGGCCGTCCGCTGTCCGATCGAAGGCCGCCCGACAGGCTCTCAGTCGTCCAGGACAGCCAGGTCCTGGACGGCCGCGGGCACCTCCACCGTTGCTCCGTCGTCCGGCAGGGTCTGCACGGTGAACATCTGGACGCCGTTCCGCGGAATGCTCAGCGTGCGCGCGGCGTACACCGGGCCGCCCGACTCCGTCCGGACCGTCAGCGCGTAGCCGCCCTTGAGCCCCGACGGTACGGGCGGGGTGACCGCGAGCGTCGTACGGCCCTTGACCGTGTACGTCTTGACGACCTGTTCGCCGCCCTCGCTGCCCGCGGAGGCGGTGACCTTCACGGTGGCGCCGGCGCCCGGTGCGACGAGCGAGAGCGTGGATCCCGTGGCCCGGTTGTCGGCCACGGTCGCCTGGGCGCCCACCGGGCCGGTCGCCGGGATGTAGCCGACCTCCTGCCCGGAGCCCTTGCCGCGGACCACGCGCAGTGCGGCCACCACCGGGGTGGACTTCCCGCTCCGGACCGGGGTCAGCAGCAGGGAGCCGGCCTCGCCCCTGGTGACGTCCTTCAGGTCGATGCCCGCGGTCATCCTCGACTTGACGTGGAGGTTCTCGTGCCCGACCGGGGAGATCGCCCCGTTCTTGCCGAGCAGTTTCACCGTCAGATCGGCGTCGTCGTCGCTGGGTGCGAAGGCCACCAGGCGGACCGAGGTGGCGTCCGCGGGGATACCGGGGAGCACCAGGGTGCCCGAGGGGTCGGCGGAGGCGGCCAGCCAGTCGCTGCCGGTCTCCTCGTCCGAGGTCCTGACGACCGCGCCGACACGCCCGGTACGGGTGGTGACGTGGACGGTCACGTCCTCGGCCGCCTCGCTGGTCAGCGTGGAGATCAGGACCGGGACACTGGACCGGGCGGGCACCGTGATGCCCTCGCCCACGTCGGACTTGAGGCTGCCGTCCGGACCGTACAGCTCGATGTCGGCGACGGCTGCGGTGTCGTCGGGGTTGGTGAGGTGGACGTAGTCCTCGCGGGACTTCGCGGTGCTCGCGGCCGGGAACCAGAAGTCGGTGTCGGGCACGGTGCAGCTGACGCCGAGCAGACCGCGGCCGCTGCCCGCCTCGACGGTCGTGGTCTGCTGAGCGGTCCAGCCGGGGGCCAGACGGCCGGTGGCGGTACCGACCAGCGCGGGGGCGCCGGCACCGGACGCGTCGGCGGTGGCGGGTTTGCCGGGTTCCTTGAGGGAGACGACCGGCTTGCCGGAATCCGCCTTCTTCTTGTCCTTCTTGTCCTTGCCCGCGTCCTTGCCCGTGGCGTCCGCGGCCGTGGACTGCTTCAGTTCGGCCGTACCGGCTTCACCGCCGCCGCTGCCCGTCGGGGTGAAGGACGTGTACGTCGTCTCCGCGAGGTCCGAGAGACCGGGCGCCGGGCAGAGCAGGCTGGACCGCTCGACGGGCAGTCGCGTGGCGGTCTTCGCCTCCGTCGTGCCCCCGTCGCCGGGCACGGTGACCGCGGCGAATCCGGTGACGGCGGCGAGGGCGACGGTGCCCGCGATGAGGGACAGGCTGGTGGACTTCACTCGGACTCGCCTCGCGATGCGTTACCGGTCGGCCACGGGTTCTGGCCCGGGGCGTTCTCGTCGGGGTTCTGCGGGTCGTACTGGTTCTGCCGGCCGTAAGGGGCCTGGGGGTCGTACGGGGCCTGGGGGTCGTACGGGACCTGCGGGTCGTACTGCTGGGTCTGCGCGGCGTACGGGGCCTGCGGGTCGTACGACTGCTGCTGTTGCTGTTGTGCGTAGCCGTACGGGTCGTAGGCCTGGTGCTGGTACGGGTCGGCGGTCGCCGGGTGATCCTGCTGCGTGCCGTACTGGCCGTCCTGGTACTGCTGCTCGCCCTGGTACTGCTGGTAGTCGGCGCCCTGGGACTGCGGCGCGCCCCATTCGCCGTACTGCTGCTGCGGCACCGCCGCGTACTGGCCGCTGTCGGCCGCGTCGAAGGCATCCTGGCCGCTGTCGGACTGCGCGGCGAAGACGTCCTGGCCACTGTCGGGGTGCGGCGGCTGCGGCTCGGCCGTCTGCTGTGCGGGAATGTGCTCACCCGCCTGCTCCGCCGGGACGTACTCCCCCACCGTCTCCGGTGCCTCCTCGGCATGTCCGTTCCCGGCCGGTTCCGACGCGGCCTCGGCCTCGGCCTGGACGGCCGCCCGGAGCCTGCGCGCCCGGCGTCCCTCTCCCGCGACCGGCTCCGCCGGAACCGTCGTGGCCTCCTCGGGCAGGTCGTCGTCGATCTCCCGGCGGCGGCCCGGAAGGGCGAGGACCAGCAGGACCACGGCCAGCGCGGTCTGGGCCCAGACCCAGGCGGTGTGGGTGATCGGGGTGTTGTACGTGAGGTCCAGCGTGCCGCCCTCGGTGGGAAGCTCGAAGCCCTGGGCCCAGCCGTCGACGGTCTTCCGGGTCAGGGCCCGGCCGTTGAGCGTCGCCTCCCAGCCGGGATCGGCGGCGTCGGCGATCCGCAGCGTCCGGCCGGAGCCGCCTGCCGGGATCTTGGTGTGTGCCTCGACGGGGAGGGAGCCCACGGGCAGCTGTTCACCGTCGGTGCCGGAGGGGACGATCATGATCCGGGCGACCTGCCGGTCGACGCGCCACAGCGCACTGCCGTCCAGCTGACTGAGCCGGCTGAGCCCCGGGGTGGCGTCGAGGACTCGGCTCATCTCCTTCGGAGCGCCGTCCCGCACCAGTACGTAACGGATCGCGAAGCCGCCGAGCTGGCTGCCCTGGTCGGCACCGGAGCCCGCGACCAGATTGGCGACGACCTTGTCGAGGTGGCTGTTGCTGCCGCCCGCCTCGACCAGTTCGGCGTCGCCGAGCCGCGCACCGGAGCCGCGGACCAGGGTGTACGACACGCTGGCGGACGAGGTGCCGCCGAGGACCAGGGTGCGCGGCTGGTCGCGGGTGGTGCTCTCCTCCGCGACGAAAGCGGGCACCTGCACCGGGTCGCGGCGCTCCAGCGGGCCCGCGGCGCCGCCGATCATCCAGCCCGCGACGGCCAGCACCGGGGCGAGGCCCGCGGCGACGGCGATCAGTGCGGCGACGGGCTGGCGCCAGCCGAAGCTGAGCTCGGCCACACGGACCCGGGCGCCGTCCGCGCCGACCAGCGCGGCGGCGATCAGCGCGATGCCGTAGACGAGGGTGGCGGGGCCCGCCCAGCCCGAGCCATTGGCGAGAGCGGCGAAGACCAGCCCCACGAGCGCGACGGCCCACGCGGTGCGTACCGCGAACTGCCGCTCCCCGCGCAGCAGCGCGGCCAGCGCGGCGAACACGATGCCGAGCAGCAGCACGCCGCCCGCGGCCTTGGGGCCACCGGGGCTGATGCCGAGCAGATCGAGGGCCGAGGCCGTGCCCGTACCGATGTCCAGGCCCGCCTCCTTCAGGAACGCGGACGGGTCGGCGAGGAGCGAGAGCGACCAGGGCGCGAGAACCAGCAGTGGTGTGCCGATCGTCGCGAGGAAGCGGAGCCCGTACGCCGCGATGTCGTCGCGGCGCAGTGCGAGCACGCCGATGCCGAGGACCACGGCGAGCGGCCAGACGATGGGGGTGAAGGCCATCGCGAAGGTGAGGAGCAGGGTGTACGCCCAGGTGGCACGCCAGCTGCCGCGGGGGTCGCCACCGGCGCGCATGCCGTGCGCGGAGACGGCGGCACGGGCGATCAGCGGCAGCAGGACGGCCAGTACGGCGGTGCCGAGGCGGCCCGTCGCCAGGGCGCCGGTCGCCGCCGGCAGGAAGGCGTACGCGACGCTCGCCCAGGCCCGCAGCAGCCTCGATTGGAGCAGCGGCCGGGAGACGAAGTACGCGGTGAGTCCGGCGAGCGGGACCGAGCAGACCAGCAGCAGCGTGAGCGCGAAGCCGGTCGATCCGAGGAACAACGCGGACAGCACGGAGAGCACGGCGAGGTAGGGCGGCGCGGTCTGGGTGCCGCCCGTACCGACCGTGTGCCAGCCGTCCGCGTACCTGCCCCACAGGTCGGAGACGTCCGCGGGGGCCGGCAGCAGCGCACCGCCCGCGAGCGCCCCGCCGCCGAGCAGGCCGCGACAGGCGACGAGCGAGACGAGCAGCAGCACGGCGAAGAGCACCGGGCCCGGCTTGCGCCCGATCCGCTTCAGCCGCGCGAACTGCTCGATCTCCAGGAAGTCGGCGTCGTCACCGCCGGGGCCGGACTCCACGGCACCGTGCCGGGAGCCGCCCGAATCGGCGTCGGAGCCGCCGCCGAAGTTTCCGGCGACCTGGTCGACGGTGGCGCGGACGGTGGCGCCGGGCGGCGGGAAGAGTCCGCGCAGTTCGGTCTGGTCGACCGCACCCTTGCCCCGGCCGCGCCGGGCCGAGAGGATCCGTCCGGGGCGGAGCAGGGTGCCGAAGAGCCCGGCGACCTCGTCGAGGGCCTGGCCGGGCACCTTGCCGACGAGATAGGCGAGGGTACGCAGCAGCGTGCCGACGACGAGCCGGAGCAGCACCCAGGGCAGGACCTTGGCGCGTGCGTTGGCCAGCATCGTGTAGACAGCACCGGCCTTGTCGACGCGGTGCGGGGAGGCGACCGAGCGGCCGGCGCAGTCGATGGGGCGGCGCTCGCGGGCGGACGCCTCGGCGTGCCTGAGGACGGCGTCGGGGGCGACAAGCACCCGGTGTCCGGCGGTGTGGGCGCGCCAGCACAGATCGACGTCGTCACGCATCAGCGGGAGCCTGCGGTCGAACCCGCCGAGCTCCTCCCAGATGTCACGGCGGATCAGCATGCCCGCGGTGGAGACGGAGAGCACGGTACGGACCTGGTCGTGCTGTCCCTGGTCCTGCTCGCGCCGGTCGAGTCCGGTCCAGCGGCGACCGCTGTTGGCGATGGAGACGCCGACTTCGAGCAGTTGCTTGCGGTCGTACCAGCCACGGAGTTTGGGGCCGACGATCGCGGCGTGCGGGTCGGTGTCGACGACGCGCAGCAGCTCGGCGAGCGCGTCGGGCTCCGGTGCGCAGTCGTCGTGGAGCAGCCAGAGCCACTGCACGGGTTCGCCGTGCGGCAGGTCGGGCAGGTCGTACGCGTCGTCGCGCCAGGTCCTGCTGACGGGGTCCCAGCTGTCGGGGCGCTTGAGGTACGGCAGGTCCTCGGGGGTGAGGACGCCGGCCGTGCGGGTCGCCTCGTCGACGGCGGTGCCGAAGCTCGTACGGCGCGCGAGGTGCAGGACGCGTTCGGCGCCGAGCGCCTCGGTGACCAGCCGCGCGGAGTCGTCGGCGCTGCCGGTGTCGGCGGCGACGACGTTCTGTACGGGGCGTTCCTGCCCGAGCAGTCCCGCGAGCGCGTCGGGCAGCCAGCGTGCGCCGTCATGGGAGACGAGCACGGCGGTGACGACATGCCGGGGGAACTCTGGGGCGGCGGCGGCCGCGTACGGCGCCGTCGGTTGGCTGTGCACGGACATCGAGGTACGGGCCCTCCGGCCGGGTCCGGGGGGCGTCCCCCCGGGGGCTGCATCGGTGTACACGCGCGCTCCGTCGGGGCGTTGGCGCGTCTCGGACGGGGCCCCACACTAACGGTACGGACAACCACGATGGCGCCGAGCGGTTGAACGGGGGCGACCAGGAGGGGCCGCGGGCGCGGCTATGGCCCGTCGTCTGCGGGCGGGGTGCAGGCGGCGGGCCATGGTCGGTCGACGGGTCCGGTACGCGTTCCCACGCGCGTCCGGCGAATGGGTCGTGGTGATCCGGTGCGTGGTCCGGGCCTTCCTTTGTTCTGTTGTTCCGCTGTCACGCGTTCTGTTGTTCTGCTGTCACGGTGGTCCGCCTGCCGCGGGTCCGCTGTCGCGGCGGTCCGCTGTCGAGCGGTTCGCGGTCAGATGGCGGCCTTCTTCAGGCGGCGCCGTTCACGCTCGGAAAGGCCGCCCCAGATTCCGAACCGCTCGTCATTGGAAAGGGCGTACTCAAGGCACTCGGACCGGACTTCACAGGCGAGACAGACCTTCTTGGCCTCGCGGGTGGATCCGCCCTTCTCGGGAAAGAAGGACTCGGGATCGGTCTGGGCGCACAGCGCGCGCTCCTGCCAGCCGAGTTCCTCGTCCGCGTCCTCGACCAGCAGTTGCTGGAACAGCTCGGTCATGTGCGCCCCTCGTCTGTCTCTTGCGTCCCCGTGATGCAGCCGTTACTGATTGCGGCCGAACGACACGAGTGAAATTACAAGTGTGTATCTCCAGGCCAGTCAAGCGAAGATCTGCTATTGGCCCCGGTATTCACTCTGCGGAACCAAGGGTATGCGGAAAGTGTGCAAATCACCAAAAACCTGACATATGCCATGCGCCTCACCGCACCCCCTCTCTCACCGAGTGAGACGACCGGCCCCGCCTTCATGTTTCGATTCGATCACCTGAGCGACCAAGATCACAGTCGGGTCACGGGGCGCCAACGACGTTTACGGCCGCGGTCGATGCGCCACATCTCCGCCGCGATGACCGCACAAACCTTTCCCCCGGTCCAGTAACCGGATGAGGCGAAACATTACGCCCAAATAGGGCATCAGGTTGACAGTGGAGGATCGAGCCGGTCTCCTTGACTGCATGCCAGCGACCGCAGCGATGTACGCCACCCACGTCCGTGGGTTCCGCAGCGCTGTCCAGGCCCGCTGTTGCTGTTCCAGCTGTCACAGCTGTTGATGCCCCCAGGGCACCGGCTCTGATCCAGCTCCTCTCCGTCGAGCCCTCTCGCAGAGCGTCTCCTCAGACCTTTCCCTCTGCGCTTCCCCGGCTCTCCGGTCTTCGCGACACCCCGCACATGCACCCCCCATGCCGAGGAACCACCGCTTCCATGAACAGCGACAGCGACCTTCAGATCGCCGGCGACATCCTTGAGGTCCAGCACCTCCTCCAGCCGGCCCGCGAGCACCCCGCCACCGTGGCCGAGTTCGTCGGACTCGCCCGCTCCATCGCCGCCGACCGCGCGCAGTGGGCGCCGCTCGTCCGCTACGACACCACCACCCGCTGGTACCACCGGCTGCGCACCGGACCCGGATACGAGGTCTGGCTGCTCAGCTGGGTGCCGGGCCAGGGCACCGGCCGTCATGACCACGGCCTGTCCTCCGGTGTACTGACCGTCCTGGAAGGCCGGTTGACCGAGCACGCCGGACGCGGCGCGCGGACGCTGGAACCCGGCGCCCAGCGCGTCTTCGCACCCGGCTATGTGCACGAAGTGGTCAACGACTCCCTCGAACCGGCCGTCAGTCTGCACGTCTACTACCCGGGCCTGACCGAGATGCCGATGCACGCCGCGCAGTGCGCCCCGACGGCCGTGGATGCCGTACCCGCCTGACACCCCACAAAGCACAGGCTCCGCCTGGCAGCCCACCCGTTGCCCACCACCACCCCCACAAGGACCGGGCTCCGCCTGACAGACTGTTGAGCATGCGCATTGTGGTTCTGGCCGGCGGTATCGGTGGTGCTCGTTTTCTGCGTGGCCTCAAACAGGCCGCGCCCGACGCGGACATCACGGTCATCGGCAACACCGGCGACGACATCCATCTGTTCGGGCTGAAGGTCTGCCCCGATCTCGACACCGTGATGTACACCCTCGGCGGTGGCATCAACGAGGAGCAGGGCTGGGGGCGTGCGGACGAGAGCTTCCAGGTCAAGGAGGAGCTCGCGGCGTACGGTGTGGGACCCGAGTGGTTCGGGCTCGGCGACCGTGACTTCGCGACGCACATCGTCCGTACCCAGATGCTGGGCGCGGGCTATCCGCTGAGCGCCGTCACCGAGGCGCTGTGCGCGCGCTGGAAGCCGGGAGTACGGCTGCTGCCGATGTCCGACGACCGGGTCGAGACGCATGTCGCGGTCGACATCGACGGCGAGCGCAGGGCGATCCACTTCCAGGAGTACTGGGTGAAGCTGCGCGCCTCGGTCGAGGCGCAGGCGGTCGTGCCGGTCGGCGCCGAGCAGGCCAAGCCGGCGCCCGGCGTGCTGGAGGCCGTCGCCGAGGCCGACGTCATCCTCTTCCCGCCGTCCAACCCCGTCGTGTCGGTGGGGACCATTCTGGCCGTGCCCGGGATCCGGGAGGCGATCGCCGAGGCCGGGGTGCCGGTCGTCGGACTCTCCCCCATCGTCGGGGACGCGCCCGTGCGCGGCATGGCGGACAAAGTGCTCGCCGCGGTGGGCGTCGAGTCGACGGCGTCGGCCGTGGCCCGGCACTACGGCTCCGGGCTGCTCGACGGATGGCTCGTCGACACCGTGGACGCCGGGGCCGTCGACGAGGTCGAGGCCGCCGGCATCCGCTGCCGGGCGGTGCCGCTGATGATGACCGATGTCGACGCGACGGCGGAGATGGCCCGGCGTGCGCTGGCGCTGGCCGAGGAGGTACGGGCGTGAGCGCCGAGCACTCCGGTTCCGCTCCCGCACCTTCCTACCGCGTCTGGGCACTGCCCGGGATGCCCGAGGTGCGGGCCGGGGACGACCTGGCGAAGCTGATCGCCGCGACCGAACCGGGGCTGGCCGACGGCGATGTCCTGCTGGTCACCTCGAAGATCGTCTCCAAGGCGGAGGGCCGGATCGTCGAGGCCACCGACCGGGAGGCCGCGATCGACGCCGAGACGGTACGGGTGGTGGCGCGGCGTGGCGCGCTCCGGATCGTCGAGAACCGGCAGGGTCTGGTCATGGCCGCTGCCGGTGTCGACGCCTCGAACACCCCGGCCGGAACAGTGCTGTTGCTGCCCGAGGACCCCGACGGATCGGCGCGGGCGATCCGGGACGGGCTGCGGGACACCCTGGGCGTCGACGTCGGGGTCGTCGTCACGGACACCTTCGGGCGCCCGTGGCGCAACGGGCTGACCGATGTCGCGATCGGCGCGGCCGGGGTCCTGGTGCTGGACGATCTGCGCGGCGGTACGGACGCGTACGGCAATCCGCTCAGCGCGACGGTGGTCGCCACCGCCGATGAGCTGGCCTCGGCCGGTGACCTGGTCAAGGGCAAGGCCTCGGGACTGCCCGTCGCCGTGGTCCGGGGCCTCGGCCATGTCGTGGACCCGACGGATTCCGCGGGCGGGGCCCGTGCGATGGTGCGGGTCGCGGCCGACGACATGTTCCGGCTCGGTACCTCGGAGGCGGTACGGGAAGCGGTGACCCAGCGGCGCACGGTGCGCGAGTTCACCGACGAACCGGTGGATCCCGGGGCGGTGCGGCGGGCCGTGGCCGCGGCCGTGACGGCGCCCGCGCCGCATCACACGACGCCGTGGCGGTTCGTCCTGCTGGAGTCCGAGGAGGCCCGGACCCGGCTGCTCGACGCGATGCGGGAGGCGTGGATCGCCGACCTGCGCCGGGACGGCCGGAGCGAGGAGTCGGTCGCGAAGCGGGTGCGGCGGGGCGACGTGCTGCGCCGGGCGCCGTATCTGGTGGTGCCGTGCCTGGTGATGGACGGCTCCCACACGTACGGGGACACGCGGCGGGACACCGCGGAGCGCGAGATGTTCGTCGTCGCCGCGGGGGCCGGCATCCAGAACTTCCTGGTGGCGTTGGCGGGCGAGCGACTCGGCTCGGCCTGGGTGTCGTCGACGATGTTCTGCCGCGAGGTGGTGCGCGAGGTGCTGGAGCTGCCGGATTCGTGGGATCCGCTGGGGGCGGTCGCCGTGGGATGTCCGGCGAGCGCGCCTGTCGCGCGGGCGGGGCGGGACCCGGAGGGGTTCGTCACGGTGCGGTGAGGCGGGGGCGGGGGCGTCTCCCCGTCACAGGCGGGCGATGTCGCCCCGGGTCATGCGCGGGGCCCGGCGGGGCGGGGTGCGGCCCGAGAGCAGGATGAGTCGGGTCGCCCGGTGGCGCTGGCCCTCGTAGGGGGCGAGCAGGGCCAGCATCTCCTCGTCGTCGGCGTCCCGGTTGCCCGCCAGCGCGTGACCGACGATGCCGGGGAGGTGGAGATCGCCGACCGTCACCGCGTCGGCCGCGCCGTTCGACCGCTGGAGGGTCTCGGCCGAGGTCCAGGGACCGATGCCCGGGATCAGTTCCAGGCGGGCCATGGCCTGAGGGAGTTCCATGGCCGCCGCCTCCTCCAGGCGGCGGGCCACCCGTACCGCGCGCAGGATCGTGGCCGAGCGTGTGGAGTCGACGCCCGCGCGGTGCCATTCCCAGGACGGGATCAGCGACCAGGTGCGGGCGTCCGGCATGACGTGCAGGCCGAGAGCGGTGAACGCGGCGTGGTCCGTGGGGCCGGGCGCCGGGGTGCCGTGCCCACGGACCAGGTGACGCCAGGCCCGGTACGCCTCGTCCGTGGTGACCTTCTGTTCGAGGATCGACGGAATCAGGGACTCCATGACCAGTCCGGTGCGCAGCAGGCGCAGGCCGGGGCGGCTGTGCCGGGTCAGGGCGAGCAGCCGGTGGCGCGGGCGGAAGGCGTCCGGGTCGTCCGTGGCGCCGAGCAGCGTGGGGAGCCGGTCCAGCAGCCAGGACGCGCCCGGTCCCCAGGCCGTCGCCTCGATCCGGCCGTCCCGGGCCGTGACGCGGAGGGTGCCGGGGCCGGCGGGTGTGCGGCCGGTCCGCCAGACCGCGCCGTCCGGGGTCATCCGGAACGTGGGGTCGGCGGGGCCGCGGCGCAGCGGCCCGAGGACCAGGCGCAGGTCGAGCGGGCCGGGCGGGGTCCAGTCGCGGGTCAGCGCGTCCGTCGCCGGAGCCGCCGCCTGGTGCGGGACGGCCGCGCGAGAGGCGCTGCGGGGTGCGAATCGTCCTGCCACGGTGAGGTCCTCGGTCGTCAGGGGTGCCTGTCGAGGGTAACGGCTTCCCGTGGGGGCCATGAGCGCATCGGCGGCTGCGCGGCGGACCGTTCGCCGCGCTACTCGTCGGACGAGAAGCGCACCGCCGCGTCCGGCAGGACCGCCCCACACCAGACGCGGATGCCGTCGCGCAGTTCGTTGTCGGCGCCGATCCGGGCCCCGTCCCCGATGACCGCGCCCTCCATCACCGTACGGCTGCCGATCCTGGCACCGGCTCCGACCAGTGAGTCCGTGATCACGGCCCCCGGTTCGACGACCGCGCCGGCCAGGACCGCCGAACCCACGATCCGGGCCCCCGCGCCGATCAGCGCGCCCTCGCCGATGACCGTACCGCCGCCGAGTTTGGCGTCGGCCGCCACGGAGGCCGTCGGCAGGACGAGCCGGTCGCCGCAGCGCCCGGGGACGGCCGGGGACGGGGCGCGGCCCAGGACCAGGTCGGCGGAGCCGCGCACGAAGGCCTGCGGGGTGCCGAGGTCCAGCCAGTACGTGGAGTCGACCATGCCCTGGAGGTGCGCGCCGGAGGCGAGCAGTCCGGGGAAGGTCTCGCGCTCGACGGAGACCGGCCGGCCGGCCGGGATGGTGTCGATGACCCGACGGCGGAAGATGTACGCCCCCGCGTTGATCTGGTCGGTGACGATCTCCTCGGGCGTCTCGGGCTTCTCCAGGAACGCGGTGACCCTGCCGTCGGCGTCCGTCGGCACGAGACCGAAGGCGCGCGGGTCCTCGACCCGGGTGAGATGGAGGGAGACATCCGCTCCGGAGACGGTGTGCGAGGCGACCAGCGCCTGGATGTCGAGGCCGGTGAGGATGTCGCCGTTGAAGATGAGCACCGGTTCGTCGGGCCCGGAGGTGAGCCGGGAGGCGACGTTGCGTATCGCTCCGCCGGTGCCGAGCGGCTCGCGTTCGGTGACGTACTCGATGTGCAGACCGAGCGACGAACCGTCCCCGAAGTACGGTTCGAAGACCTCCGCCAGATACGACGTCGCGAGCACGATGTGCTCGACCCCGGCGGCTCGCGCACGTGCCAGCTGGTGCGTGAGGAACGGGACGCCCGCCGCCGGAACCATGGGTTTGGGGGTGTGCACCGTGAGCGGGCGCAGCCGCGTTCCCTTGCCGCCGACCAGGAGGATCGCTTCTCTTGCCTCTGTCACAGCGCTGACTCTGCTTCCTGGTGGGGCCCGGCCGGTTTCGGCTGGCCAGTGTATGCAGTCCGGTTCGGCCCGGTTCGGCCGTCCCCGGTCAGCGGCCCGCGGTGGTCTCTCACGGTGATCCGGTCAGCGGCCCTGCAGACGGGCGGAACTGGTCCGGGCCGATCCGAGCTTCTTGTAGAGACGCGCTCCGGGGCATTCGGTTGCGAAGCCGTCCCGATGGCCGGAGATGACGTTGAGTGTGGCCTTCGTGCCCTTCTTGAACTTGTTCCCGCCGGCGGAGACGAGCGTGGTCCTGCCGCTCGGATCGGCTCCGAACAGGCCGAGTTTCCAGGCGGTGAGCTTCGCGATGGCGTTCACCGCGGAGGCCGACGGGTTCGACCCGGTGAAGGTACCGAGCACCGCGATGCCCATGCTGTTGGCGTTGAAGCCGCGCGTGTGCGCTCCGAGGACGGGCTTCGTCACGCCGCCCGCGCGTCCTTCGTAGATGTTTCCGCACTTGTCGACGGCGAAGTTGTAGCCGATGTCCCGCCAGCCGCTGCTCTTGACGTGGTAGCGGTAGATGCCACGCAGGACGGCGGGTGCCTGGGAGCACGTGTAGTTGTTGCCCGTGGCGCTGTGGTGGATGAACGCGGCCTTGACGGTCTTGGTGTACACGAAGGAGCGCTCCCTGAGTTTCTCGTCGGCGCCCCAGCCCTTGCGGGTGATGATGCGCGGCCGGGGTCCGATGTACGGCTGGGCACCGGGGGTGAGCCCGGCCTCCGCCTCGCCGCGCGCCTCGGACTCCGCCTTGCTCAGGGCGGGGAGCACGCGGCCGTCGAGCGCTGTGGTGCGGCTGTCCTCGGCGTCGCCGGAGGACTCGGAACCCGCCGCGGGGACCTGCTGCGGGTCCTTGCCGGGGTCGACGAGTTCGAGGCGCAGACCGGCGGGCAGCGGTGCGGCGGAGTCGGTCCGGTCCTGCGGATCGGGCGTCTTGGAACGTACGCGGACCGAGACGCCGTCCGATTCGCCGACCCAGAGCGGAGCGGTGGAGCCGCGGACGGTGCCGGATTCGCGCTCGGTGGTCCCGGGGTCGGCGGCGTGCTCGGCGTTGTGCGTCTCCAGGTCCTGCCAGTCGGACCAGCGGGCGGTGCCGAGGGCTCGGGTACGGACCTGGACGGTGCCGTGGAGTTCGGTGTCCGGGTCGTCCCAGACGACGCCGACCAGGGAGAAGGAGCGGACGTCACGTTCGAGCAGCCCCTGTTCGGCGGCCGCGGTGGTCCGGGTGGGTTCGCCGGTGGTCTCGTCGGACGGTGCCGACAGGGGCGACAACGGCAGTGACTGCGTCGAGCCCGGGGTGTCGGAGGGCTCGGCGGACCCGGCGGGGGCGGTGGAGGTGTCCGGGGCGGCGCTCGCGGGCGCGGCCAGCGGCAGTACGAGTACCGCCGCGCAGGTGACACCGATCGAGGATGCAAGGAAGGAACGCATACGAATGATCCTGGGCACACTGTGACAACTCCGGCTACCGGGGTGTCCCCGCACAATTGACGGGCCGTCTGGCCAACCGGTGTACCCGGCGCCCGCCGATCCCGCCCGGCCCGGCGCCGCCGCGTACCCTTGCGCGGATGAACGCCACCGACCGCACCCCCGCCGACCTGCTGCGTTCCGCGCTCGCCGCGGATCCGGCCCGCCCCTTGGTCACTTTCTACGACGACGCCACCGGAGAACGCGTCGAACTGTCGGTGGCCACCTTCGCCAATTGGGTGGCCAAGACCGCCAATCTCCTGCAGGGCGATCTCGCCGCGGAACCCGGCGACCGGCTTGCCCTGCTGCTGCCCGCGCACTGGCAGTCCGCGGTCTGGCTGCTGGCGTGTTCCTCGGTCGGTGTGATCGCCGATGTGCAGGGCGATCCGGCCGGCGCCGATCTCGTCGTCAGCGGTCCGGACACGCTGGAGGCCGCGCGCGCCTGCCGCGGCGAGCGGGTCGCCCTGGCGCTGCGCCCGCTCGGCGGCAGGTTCCCGCAGGCGCCCGGGGGCTTCGCGGACTACGCGGTCGAGGTGCCGGGCCAGGGCGACCGGTTCGCCCCGTTCGCGCCGGTGGACCCGGACGCTCCCGCGCTCGTGGTGGGCGGGGTCGAGCTGACGGCGGCGGAACTGGTGGCGCGGGCCCACGAGGACGCGGCCGGTCTCGGGCTGGCCGCCGGGTCGCGGCTGCTGACGGGCCGTACGTACGACACCTGGGAAGGCCTGAGCGCGGGGCTGTTCGCGCCGCTGGCCGCCGGGGGGTCCGTGGTCCTGTGCCGGCACCTGGGGCAGCTGGGCGAGGACGGTCTGGCGAAGCGCGTCGAAAGTGAACGGGTCACCAACACCGCGGTATGACAGGCGCCCTGAGGACCACTCGTCCGGCCCATAGCGGGCCGAGTCCTCGGGGCTGCGCGTCAACTCCGGTACATGATCGGCGGTACAGACCACTCGGGACACAACCAAGCGTGAGGTTCAGCCGTCTACTCCTGCGACCGGCGGCCCAGCGCGCCGCCGAACGTGAAGGATGGACGCAGACGTGAGCGAAAGCGCCGGCCCGCCGGAGGACTCCGACGACTCGGCCACGGACGAGGGCAGATCGCCGGCGGGGGACGACTCCGGCGTCTCTTCCGAACCCCCCGCCGGGCACCGGCACCACTGGCTGCGCTGGACCGCGCTCGGCGTCTCGCTCGTCGTCCTGGTCGCGGCGGGCGGCGGCTGGTGGCTGTACCGGAAGCTCGACGGCAACATCAGGACCGACACCTCGGCGGCCGCCGAACTCAAGACGTACGAGCGGGAGCGGCCCGCCACCGTGGTGCACGACGCGGAGAACATCCTGCTCATCGGATCCGACAGCCGGGCCGGTGACAACCGCGAGTACGGTCGTGACGACGGCGGCAGCCAGCGCTCGGACACCACGATCCTGCTGCATCTGGCAGCGGACCGGAAGAGTGCCACCGCGATCTCCCTGCCGCGCGATCTGATGGTGTGGATCCCGGTCTGCCACAAGGCGGACGGTACGGCCACGAAGAAACAATTCGCCCAGTTCAACTGGGCCTTCGAGTTCGGCGGCACCGCCTGCACGATCCGTACGGTCGAGAAGCTGACCGGCATCCGGATCGACCACCAGATGGTCGTCGACTTCAACGGCTTCAAGGACATGGTCGACGCCGTGGGCGGCGTCGAGGTCTGCCTCAAGAAGCCGGTGGACGACCCCGACGCCCACCTCAAGCTCCCCGCCGGACGCCAGAAGCTCGACGGCGAACAGGCCCTGGGGTACGTACGGGCCCGTAAGTCGATCGGCAACGGCAGCGACACCGAACGCATGGACCGCCAGCAACAGTTCCTGGGCGCGCTGGTGAACAAGGTGCAGAGCAATGGTGTCCTGCTCAATCCGACCCGGCTCTACCCGGTACTGGACGCCGCCACCAAGTCGCTGACCACGGATCCGGGGCTGGACAGCCTCAAGGACCTGTACGACCTGGTGCGCGGCCTGCGCGACGTGCCGACCGACAGGGTGCAGTTCCTGACCGTGCCCCGGCAGCCGTACGCCGCCGACCCGAACCGGGACGAACTCGTCCAGCCCGATGCGAACCGGCTTTTCAAGCGGCTGCGCGACGACGCTCCGGTCACGGTGGTCCCGGCGGACCGACTTGAGAACGACAACGGGAAGAACACCGGGAAAAACAATGCCGCGACCGGAACACCGGACGCCGCGGGCCCGAACCCCACACCGACCTATTCGGGCAACAACGCGGCGGCCGACCTGTGCAAGCGGTAAAGCAATTCCCAAGCAGAAGCCGGTGATCGGCGCGTAATGGGCAGAATGACCAGTTGTAAGAACCGTGGAATTTGTCACGCTCGTCGCTCGACGTCGAACTGGGCCGATAGTGTGACGCGATCCGGTGCTTCCGGCCTTCGGGCCGCGCACTTCCGGAGCGAAAGATCGAGCGCCTGAACGGGGGAGGCGCCTCGCGTGGCACCGACGGAGGACTCAAGCAACCGTGGATGCGCAAAGCCGTGGGCGGGCGGACGAATTCGACCCCGCAGACCAGTGGGTCCTCAACCCGCACACCGGTGATTACGAACTGCGACTGAATCATTCCGGAGGGGATTCGGCCGGCACTTCACAGCCGTCGGCCCCGCGTATCCCCCGTCGCAGAGAACCGGTCCGCGACGGTGACGGCGAGCGCAGAACCACGACTCGTGACGGCGGTGGTGAACGCCGGGGTCCGGCTCGTGACAAGCAGGGGTCGGGTCCGCGCGGCGCGGTGCCGGGACAGCGTGGCCGCCGTTCGACCAACGGCCCGCGCGGCCAGGAGCGTTCCGGTCACGGCGAGACGGCGGGCCGCCGCAGCCGCAAGGCGCCGAAGGCGCGCCGCAAGAAGGCGCTGCTGTGGACGGGCGGCACGATGGCGTTCGTACTGGTCGGCCTGTCGGTGGCCGGATACGCGCTGTACCAGCACTTCAACGGCAACCTGAACACCGTCGACGTCGGCAGCGCCGGCAACAAGAACGTCTTCGACAACAACGCCCCGGTCAACATCCTGATCATCGGTACCGACAAGCGCACCGGTAAGGGCAACGAGGGATACGGCGACAAGGGCAGCGTGGGCCACGCCGACACCAACATCCTCTTCCACGTCTCCAAGGACCGGACCAACGCGACGGCGCTCAGCATCCCGCGCGACATGATCACCGACATCCCGGACTGCAAGGCCAAACAGCCGGACGGCTCGGAGAAGGTCATTCCGGGGACGCCGAACGTCCGCTTCAACGAGAGCCTCGGCCAGGAAGGCCGCAACCCCGGCTGCACCATGGAGACGGTGAAGGCGATCACCGGCCTGCAGGTCGACCACTTCATGATGGTCGACTTCAACGCGGTGAAGGAGCTGTCCACCGCGGTCGGCGGTGTCGAGATCTGTCTGGCCAAGCCGGTCAAGGACAAGGACTCGCATCTGGACCTGCCGGCGGGTGAGCACAGGATCCAGGGCGAGCAGGCCTTGGCGTTCGTGCGGACCCGGCACAGCTTCGGCAACGAGAGCGACCTGGACCGGATCAAGGTCCAGCAGCAGTTCATCGCCTCGATGATCCGGCAGATGCAGTCGGACGACACCCTGACCAGCCCGACCAAGCTGTTCAAGCTGGCGGACGCGGCGACCAAGGCACTCACCGTCGACACCGGCATCGGCACGGGGAAGAAGCTGGCCTCGCTGGCCCAGGAACTGGCCAAGGTCAACACCAAGAACATCACCTTCACGACGGTGCCCGTGCTGGACAACCCGGCCGAGAAGATCCGTGCCACCGTCGTGTTGAACACGGCCAAGGCCGACCCGTTGTTCGCCATGATGCGCGAGGACACCTCCCTGACCGAGGTGAAGGCGCAGAAGAAGAAGGCGAAGAGCAAGCAGGACGCTCTCCTCAAGGGCCCCAAGGCCGCCGCGGCCGACGTACGGGTCGATGTGTACAACGGCGGCGAGGTCGACGGCGGCGCGCAGAAGACCGTCGTCTGGCTGCAGAACAACGAGGGCGTGCTCAAGTCCACGAACAAGGCCAACGCCCCGGCGAAGATCAAGAAGACGACGCTGGAGTACGCGCCGAACCAGGCGGACCAGGCCCGTGCGCTGGCCGCCATGATGGGCCTGCCCGGCTCGGCCCTGAAGAAGGGCACCACGGACGCCGAGGGGCTCCAGGCAATGGTGCTGACCCTGGGCGCCGACTTCAAGGGCGCGGGCATCCCCGTCACAGGACCGGCAAAGGTGCCGGACGGTATTCAGCAGGCAAACGCCGACAAGGCAGAGTGCGCCAAGTGACACCGGGTCACTGCGCCAAACCACGAGTCTGAGTAACAGGGGGTCCTGGTGGGACGGAGCGGTACACCCGGAGAGGAGACGCGACCACGCGTCCGGCACGCCGGTCAACTCGGTTGGGACGACGGGCTCTACGAGGATGCGCCGGGGAATTCTCCGGACTCCGCCGACGACGGCCGGCAGTCCGGCGCGGCGGACGACGGTCACCGGCTCGGCGGGCAGAAGCGGCACGGCAGGAAGCGCAAGCGCCGGGTGCTGCGCTGGGTCGCCGCGGTTCTCACGCTGTTCATAGTCGGCGGCGCGGGGGCCGGATACCTCTACTACCAGCACCTCAACGGCAACCTGAAGAAGGCCGACCTGACGCTCGGTGACAAGAAGATGGCCGACCACAAGGCCAATTCCGCCGGTCAGACGCCGCTGAACATCCTGCTCATCGGCTCGGACGCACGGGACTCCAAGGAGAACCAGAAGCTCGGCGGGGCCAAGGACACCTTCGGGGCCCCGCCGCTGGCCGACGTACAGATGCTGCTCCATCTCTCCGCGGACCGCAGCAACATGTCGGTGGTCAGCATGCCGCGCGACACGCTGCTGAAGGTCCCGAAGTGCACCGACCCGAAGACGAAACACGTCTACCCGGCGACCACGGGCCTGGCGATGACCAACGAGACGCTCGGCCGCGGCGGCCCCGGATGCACGGTGGCCGCCTGGTACGAGCTCACCGGCATCACCATCGACCACTTCATGATGATCGACTTCTCCGGTGTGGTCTCGATGGCCGACGCGATCGGCGGTGTCCCGGTCTGTGTGAAGGGCAACGTCTACTCCCACACCAGCGCGGGCAAGGGCTCCGGGCTGAAGCTGGAGAAGGGCACCACGAAGATCAAGGGCAAGCAGGCCCTCCAGTGGCTGCGGACCCGCTACGGCTTCGAGGACGGCACCGACCTCGGCCGCACCCACGCCCAGCACATGTACATGAACTCGATGGTCCGTGAGCTGCGCAAGGGCACCAAGCTCACCGACCCGGGCAAGCTGATGGGCCTCGCCGAGGCCGCGACCAACGCGCTGACGGTCGACAACGGCCTCGACACGGTCAAGAAGCTGTACGACCTCGCGGAAGAGCTCAAGAAGGCGCCGACCAAGCGCATCACCATGACGACCATGCCGAACGTCTACGGGACGGGCGTGAACGCGGAGCGGGTCCTCCCGAAGCCCGGCGACGCCGATCAGCTGTTCCAGATGGTCCGCGACGACGTCCCGCTGGACGGCAAGGCGTCCAAGCGCAAGGCGCCGGCCGCCAAGAAGCCCACCGCCCCCGTCGCCGAGATCCCGGTCAGCGTCCGTAACGGAACGCGCACCGACACCGCGTACCCGGTCAAGGGCCGCGCCTCGGCGGTCAAGGACCTGCTGGTCGGCAAGGGCTTCACCCAGGCCGCGATCGACTCGCAGAACACCGACGCGGCGGCGCGGACCGGGGTGCTCTTCCCCAGCGTGGACATGCAGGGCAATGCCCAGGCCGTCGCCAAGGCACTCGGTATCCCGCTCTCTGCGGTGAAGAAGTCGACCGCCGTCTCCGGCATCACCCTGACCGTGGGGGCCGACTGGCGCGAGGACGGCGACTATCCCGCGCCCAGCGCCGAGGAGAAGACCCCGGAGAGCGCCCGCGCCCTGAACGGCGACGACGAAACGGCCTGCATGGACATTCAGCAGGGCTTCGGCTGGTAGCGCCGTAACGGGCACGACGCACGGTGGGGGCCTTCCGACGGATCGGAAGGCCCCCACACCGTCTCGGCGGCTGTGCGGCGTCGGCCGGCCGCCGGCCGACGGTCATGCCGTGACGGCCGGGCGCCGGACGACGGTCAGACGGTGACGGCCGGGCGCCGGCTGGCGATGACCTTCTTGGCCAGCGAGCGCGGGCTGGTCAGGAAGCCGTACCCCCACGACATGTGCATGGTCGCGAGGGCCACCGGAATCTGGGCCCGCGCCTTCAGCGACAGGCCCTTGCCCGCCGGTACGGACCCGGCGACGATCGCCGCGACGTACCCGGCGGGGACGACGAAGGCCCACGGGGTCACGACCGCACCGACCACGATGCCCGCCGCGATGGCACAGACGGCGGTGGGCGGCGCCAGATAGCGCAGGTTGATCGAGCCGGAGTGATAGCGGGCGACGACATGCCGCCAGCGGCCGTAGTCCTTGTACTGCTTGGCGAGCGCTCGTACGGAGGGCCGCGGCCGGTACTGCACCTTCAGCTGGGGCGAGAACCAGATCAGTCCGCCCGCCTCGCGGATGCGGAAGTTCAGCTCCCAGTCCTGGGCGCGGATGAACTCCACGTTGTAGCCGTCCGCCTTCTCCAGGGCCTCGCGGCGGAAGACACCGAGATACACGGTCTCCGCCGGGCCCGCCTGGCCGCCGGTGTGGAAGGCCGCGTTGCCGACGCCAATCTTCGACGTCATGGCCGCGGCCACGGCGTCCTCCCAGGCGTTCTCACCCTCGGCGTGCATGATGCCGCCCACGTTCTGCGCACCCGTCTCCTCCAGGAGGCGGACGGCCGTCGCGATGTAGTTCGGCGAGAGCATGCCGTGGCCGTCGACCCGCACGACTATGGGATGGCGGGAGGCCTTGATCGCGGCGTTGAGGGCGGCCGGGGTGCGGCCGGTCGGGTTCGGGACGGTGTGGACGCGGGGGTCCTCGCGCACCAGCTCCGCGGCGATCTCGTCCGTACGGTCCGTGGAGGGGCCCAGCGCGATCACCACCTCCATCTCACCTGCGTACTCCTGCTCCAGGATGTGCCGGACGGAGTTCCTGAGATGACGTTCCTCATTGAGCACCGGCATGATCACGGAGACGGCGGGGTGCTGCGCGGCAGACATGGTGGTCCTCGGGTGGTCCTCGGGGGCGCCGGGGGTTCGCACCCCACCGGGCGGTGATATTCGGCCGCCACGTTACCGCGAATGGGGGACGCGGGCGCGCGCCGCCGGGTCGCTCGGCGGAGTGCAGATCATATGGGCCTACTGTGCGAACGGTCCCCCCTGTACCACGGAGGTTCCCCCCGTGCCCACAACGCACCCCTCCCCCCGTTCGCCGCGCTACCGCGAAGTCCCGCCGCAGCGCAGGCCCAGAAAGCAGGACGAGCGGCCGCGCTGGGGCATGCGGGTGGTGACCGGCATTTCCGTGCTGGTCCTCGGTGCCGGAGGGATCGGCCACGCGGTGGTGACGAGCCTGGAGACCGGGATCGACCGGATCGACCCGTTCAAGGACATGAAGAACCGGCCCCGGGCCGGTCACGGCATGAATCTGCTGCTCGTGGGCACCGACGGCCGCGACCGGATCACCGCGGAGGAGAAGCAGAAGTACCGGCTGGGCGGTGCGCCCTGCAACTGCACCGACACAGTCATGCTGGTGCACCTGTCGGCGGACAAGGAGCGCGCGAGCGTCGTCTCGTTGCCGCGCGACAGCTACGCGGAGATCCCGGAGCACAAGGACCAGAACACCGGCGAGACGCACGCCGCCCACCCGTTGAAGCTGAACGCCGCGTACGCCGAGGGCGGGCCCGGTCTGACCGTGCGGACCGTCGAGCAGATGACGGGCATCAAGATCGACCACTATCTGGAGGTCGACTTCACCAGCTTCATGAAGACGGTGAACACCCTGGGCGGGGTGCGGATCTGCACGGCCCGGCCGATGAAGGACTCGTACACCGGTCTCGATCTCGCCGCGGGCACCCACGAACTGAACGGCGGGCAGGCGCTCCAGTTCGTCCGCTCCCGGCATGTCGACGGGGCCGCCGACCTGGGCCGGATGCAGCGCCAGCAGAAGTTCCTCGCCTCACTGATCAAGCAGGCGACCAGCAGCGGCGTGCTGCTGAACCCGGTGAAGTTCCGGGACGTGGCCTCGACGATGCTCCGCTCGGTCCGGGCCGACAAGGGCTTCGGAACGGAGCAGATGCTGGAGCTCGGCCAGGCGATGCGCGGCTTCTCCCCCGCCTCGTCCGAGTTCACCTCCGTACCGCTGGGGAACCTCGCCTTCCCGGTCAAGGGCATCGGCTCCACGGTCAGGTGGGACGAGCCGAAGTCGAAGAAGCTCTTCGAGGCGCTGCGCGACGACAAGCCGCTCGCCCCGGAACGCTCCGGGCAGCCGAAGTCCGTGCAGGTCGATGTCGCCCCGCAGCGGATCCGGGTCCAGGTCTACAACGGGACCCCGAAGGACGGGCTCGGCAAGACGGTCGACGACGCACTGCGCGCCACCGGCTTCGACACCACGCGAGCCCCGCTGAACGGCGAACCGAGTGATCTCAAGCGCACCCTGATCACCTACGACCCGCGCTGGGACCGGTCCGCGAAGTCCCTGGCCGTCGCATTGCCCGGGGCCGAGCTGCGGGCGGTGAAGGGGCAGGGCGCCATGCTGAAGGTGACGGCGGGCACGGACTTCGAGAAGGTGCGGACGGTACGGGGCGCGGAGACGAACCGGGGCGAGTTCGGCACGGTCACGGGCGACCAGGTGGCCTGCCCCTGATCTCGGGCGGGCCGGGCTCGGGGCCGGCCCGCCCCGGGACGGCGCTCTCCCGGGTGCCGGTCCGGCTCAGAGCCTGTCGGGCGGCCTTCGATCGGACAGCGGACGCGGTCTGGTGCGTGCGATTCCAAGGCGCCGGGATGTCCTCGAATGGGGTCTCCCCTGCTCGAACGAAGCTGAGAGTTCGGGGATGGAGCTACTAGGACATTTCGACAACGCGGGAGGGGGTCCCCCCTGGCCCTTGAGGCCTTGGGGGAGTACGTGCCAGGGCGTGGCCGCCCGATCAGAGGCCGCCCGACAGGCTCTCAGGCGTCGATCCCGTCCGCCACGCGCTTCTCGCGCAGTTCCTTGATCGCCCGGCGCCGGGCGAGACGGTGGGTGCGCCGGATCTGCGCCTCCTGGTAGCGCCGCTTGTCGCGCTCCGTCTCCGGTATCACCTGCGGTACGGGGCGGGGCTTGCCGTCCGCGTCGACCGCGGCGAACACCAGATACGCGCTGCCGACCTGCTGGGCGGGGGTGGATTCGTTCCACCGCTCGGCCATGACACGGACGCCGACCTCCATCGAGGAACGGCCGGTCCAGTTCACCTGGGCGCGGACGTGAACAAGGTCACCCACGCGGACCGGCTCCAGGAAGACCATCTCGTCCATCGAGGCCGTCACCGCGGGTCCGCCGGAGTGCCGACCGGCCACGGCGCCCGCCGCGTCGTCGACCAGTTTCATGATCACGCCGCCGTGCACCGTACCCAGCAGGTTGGTGTCGCTGCCGGTCATGATGTGGCTGAGGGTGGTCCGGGAAGCGGCGGTCGGTTTGCCCGGAATGTCGCCCTCCGGGCGCAGGGCCTGATCTGTCATACCGTCCACCTTATGCGGGGGCCTCCGGTCGGCGGCAATGCATCAGCTTCGCAACAGCCCTGACGCGATTTCCCTTGCCCCCTGTAAGAGCGGGGTACCCGGCCTGCACACTGGACCGCATGAACGATTGGCCCGAGGGATGGTCCGACGACAACCGCGGCGGCAACCGCTACGGGCAGGGCAGCGCCGGCGAGCGGCCCGAGGGCGCCCGGGCGATGCCGCACGTCCAGCGGCGTCCCGCGCCGCCGCAGCAGCGCCCCGCTCCGCCCCGCCCGCGCCAGGCGGAGCAGCAGCAGTACTCGGGCGGCTACGACGACAGAGCGGGCTACGACAGCGGTTACAACACGGGCCAGGTCTACGGCGGCGGCAACGGCGGCGGCCGGGGCAACGGCACGGGCGGCGGCGGCCGGGGGGACGGCGGTCACCTCCAGGGGCGCCCGGCGCCGGACTGGCGCCGCCGGATAAAGATAGGCACGCTGTCCCTGGTCGTCGTGGTGCTCGCGGTCTCCATAGGCACGTACTTCTGGGCCGACTCCAAGCTCAAGCGCGAGGTGGACCTCTCCAAGGTCATCGAGCGGCCGAAGGGCGGCGACGGCACCAACTACCTGATCGTCGGTTCCGACAGCCGCGCGGGCATGACGGCCGAGGACAAGAAGCGGCTGCACACCGGCTCCGCCGAGGGCAAGCGCACCGACTCGATGATGATCCTGCACGACGGGTCGAACGGCCCGACGCTGATCTCCCTGCCGCGCGACTCGAACGTCGAGATCCCCTCGTACAAGGGCTCCGACTCCGGCAAGCTCTACCCGGCCCGCGGCCGGTTCACCAAGCTGAACGCCGCGTACGCCGAGGACGGCCCCGAACTCCTCGTCCGTACCATCGAGTTCAACACCGGGCTGCACATCGACCACTACGTCGAGATCGGCTTCGGCGGCTTCGCCAAGATCGTGGACGCGATCGGCGGGGTGGAGCTGGACATCCCCAAGGGGTTCAAGGACAAGAAGTCCGGCGCCGACTTCAAGGCGGGCAAGCAGACACTGAACGGCGAGCAGTCGCTGGCCTTCGTCCGCACCCGGTACGCGTTCGCCGAGTCGGACCTGGCCCGTACGAAGAACCAGCAGAAGTTCCTCGCGGCGCTGGCGAGCCAGACGGCGACGCCGTCCACGATCCTCAACCCGTTCAAGTTCTACCCGACGATGGGCGCCGGTCTGGACACCCTGATCGTGGACAAGGACATGTCGCTCTGGTCCCTGGGGCAGATGTTCTTCGCCATGAAGGGCGTCACGGGTGGTGACGGCACGTCGATGAACATGCCGATCTCGGGCTCCACCGGCGGCAACCTGGTCTGGGACAAGGCCAAGGTGAAGCAGCTCGTGGAGCAGCTCAACAACGACGAGAAGGTCACCGTCTCCGGCAACTGACGGCAGGCGGCAGGCACGAGCTGGGCCCGGACGGTTCGCCGTCCGGGCCCAGCTGCGTGTCGGACGCGGGCCCGGGAACCCGGCCCGTTCGACCACACCGGACGGGCGTAGCTCTCGGCCCGCCCCTCCCGGATAAGCCGCTCACTCACGTCGAACGCGGTCATCGCACGCCTCCCGCGGGCCCCTGTGGCTCGGTCTCGTCCAAGTCCTCGTACAGCGCGTCCAGAATCCGCCCCGTGGGCTCGCCCTGCGGCGACAGCTCGGCCAGGCACCAGCCGGGCAGTTGTCGCTCCACCTCGGGCGGGAGGTCGCCGTCGGCCGGGTCGGCCAGCCCGTAGAGAAGGCCGAACGCGGTCTCCTTCGCCACCTCTCGGGCTATCTCCCCCAGGTCGTCGGCGGTCAGACCGAGGGCCAGCGCCCGCTCGACGGCGCCACCGGCGAGCCCGTCCTTCCGGTACGCCTCGACCCAGTCGGGGGCCGCGGCACTCCACCCGTCGATGTCCTGCCAGACCATGCGCAGGAACCGGTAGCGGGCGAGCTGCGGAATGTTCTCCTCGGCCTCGGAGTCGGCCCAGCCCGCGGCGTCGTCGGCGCCGAGCGCGGTGAACAGGCCGGTGAGCTTGTCGATGTCGGTCATGGACGTGGAAGGTACGCCACGCGGCCGTCATGCCGCGATCAGGAACGGCCCCGGTCCACCGCCAGTCGTTGGAGTTGACGTTGCCCCACTCCTGGGAGCAACGCCCCCGCACCTCCGGCTCATCGGGCCGGAGCCTCTTCATGAACCGCTCCGCCGCCCGCGCATGCACAGCGGCCTCCCGCTCGTCGGCCTCCTCGATCAGCGGCAGGACCTCCTTCAGGTAGTGGGCCAGTGAGCGGCGCGCGGGCCGACCCCGAGGGGCCGGCCCGCGCTGTTTCACGGGAACAGGGTCACGAGGCCTTCTTCAGCGTGAAGTTGCCGGTCGTCGTCTCCCCCTTCTTGAGCTTCACAGTGGTGACCACCGGCTGGTAGCCGTCCTTGGCCACGATCACGGTGACCGGGTTGTTGCGGGTGTCGAACCACAGGGCGAAGGTGCCGTCCTTGGCGGTCCGCAGCGTGTAGCTGTTCGCCCAGCTGTCGATCTGGACGGTCGCCCCGGCCAGTGGCGCGGTGCCGCCCTTGCCGTCGGCGCCCAGCACGGTGCCGGCGTACTTGCCCCAGTTCTTCGGCGGGTTGACGTGCATCTTCACGCCGACGTCGGCGACCGAGTACGGGGTGTCGGTCTGAACGGTCAGCGCCGCGGTGTAGTCGCCGGGCTGGGTGACCTCGGGGACCGTGGCGTCCAGGCCGACGGTGATCGTGGTGCTCTCCCCGGGCTGGAGTGTCACCTTGTCCTTGCTCGTGGACAGCCAGCTGACGTCCGAGGACTCGCCGCCCTGGTCGTAGCCGGGCAGCACCTCGACGGTGGACACCGGCGGCGTAAGGCTGCCACCGGGGTTGCCGCCGACCTTGTAGAAGCCGGAGGCAGCACCCACACGGTAGGCGCTGGTGTTGGCGTTGGGCAGGGCGGTCCAGCTGCCGGTGCCCGGGTCGAAGGCGTAGCCCTGGTTGGTGATGGCGGCGCTGTTGTTGACGACACCGCTGGAGACCAGCAGCATGCCGTTGCCCACGCTGTACGCCGAACCCCACAGGTCGGCGGGCATGTCGGCGACGGGCGACCAGCTGTCGGCGCCCGGGTCATAGACGTAGGCGTGCTTGGTCGAACTGCTGCCGCTGCTGCCACCGGCGCAGTAGAGCTTGCCGTCGATGCCGCCGCAGGACTGCCAAGAGATCGGCTCCGGGTAGGAGGCGATCTGGGACCAGCTGTCCGACGACGGGTCGTAGACCGTGGCGTCCGTGGTGCCACAGCTGCTGGTGCAGCCGCCGACGACGTACAGCTTGCCGCCTAGCACCGCGCTGCCCGAACCGGCGTACGGCTTGGGCGAGGACGCCTTGGTGGACCAGCTGTTCGACGCCGGGTCGTAGACCTCCAGCTTGGCGTCGGGGTCGCCGCTGGCACCCCAGCCGCCGACCACGTACAGCTTGCCGCCGATGAAGCCGTGGGCCGGGCTGCCCTCGCGGGTGTCGGCCGCGGAGGCCAGCTTGGTCCAGGAGCCGCTGTCGGGGTCGTAGGCGTACAGCGCGTTGGTGTCCGCGCTGCCCGTGTAGCCGAAGGCGGAGTAGACCTTGCCGTCGTAGACGGCGACCGCGTTGTCCTGCACAGCGGTCGGCAGGTTGGCCACCGGCTGCCAGGCGTCACCGGCCGCGTTGGCCGCCGGAGCCGCCTCCGAGGTCTTGCCCTTGCTGAGGGCCAGCGGGGAGTAGTTGCCCTTCACCAGGTTGAGCGGCGCGCCGCCCTTGGCCTGCTGGGTGAAGCCGCCCGGCTGCTCGCCCAGGGTGAGACCGGCAGGCGCACCACCGGTGTTCTTCACCGTCAGGTTCTGGGTGCCCTGTTTGCCCCAGGCGAGCGTCTTGTCGACCGAGTTGGGGGAGACCACCAGCTTGCCGGCCTTCAGGTTGAAGCCCGCCTGGGTGGTGCTGTCCGGTGCCACGTTCACCGTCCTGGCCAGGTCGGTGTAGTGCGACTTGGAGGCGGTGAAGGCGTGCTTGCCTGTCTTGGTGGAGAACATCCAGTAGAAGCCGCCGCCCAGCTCCGGGTCGTCCGGGGTGGCGGCGGTGACGGCCTTCTCCGCGGAGGCGTCCGCGTTGACGACGGTGGCGCCGACGATGCCCTCGTCGGTGTTGGCGTCGGTCACGGTGCCGGCGACCAGGCCACCGGTGACGGGCTCGTAGGCGCGCTTGCCGACGAACACGTTGTCGAGCTCCCACCAGTAGCCGTAGCTGCCCGTGAAGTGGAACCGCAGCTGCACGCCGGGCTTCCCGGCGTAGTCGGTCAGCGGAAGCTCGACATGGGCAGGGCCGGTCAGGGTGGTGGTGCGGTTCCAGATGTTGGTCCAGGTCGCACCGCCGTCAGTGCTGACGTCGATGTCGCCGGTCTGGTTGGTGTAGCTCTTGTAGTCGGTGTCGAACTCCAGTTGCGGGCTGTCGTTGCCGGTCAGGTCGAAGACCGGCGTGATCAGCGAGCTGTCCTGCTTTTTACCGCTGCCGATCTTGTCGCTGTCGACCATGGCGAAGGCGCCGGAACCACCGGTCTTGTTGCCCCGGTTACCGAAGTCGTCGAAGGCCCAGCCGCCGGTGGTGCCGTCGGCGTTGACCACGCTCCAGCCCTCGGGGGCGCCGGCGGTGGAGTCGAAGGGCTCGGTCGGGCCGGAGCGCTTGACCTGGTAACCGGGCGCCGTGGCCGCCTGGGCGTCCACCGGGACCGCGACGTTCACGGTCTGCGCCGCGTCATCCACGGTCACCTGCTTGGTGACCGCCTTGTAGCCGGGGTACACGGAAGTGAAGTGCAGGGTGTAGTCAACGCCCTGCGGCAGGTCGACGCTGTACGCGCCGGTGTACGGGTCGGTGAGGACCGGGGCGCCGGGCACGTCATCGATGGTGATCTTCGTGTAGAGCGGCCAGCCGTGGCCGGAGCCGTCGGTCACCTTACCGGTCACGGTCTGCCGGGCCACCGCGTCCAGCGCGAAGTCGGTCGTGACGGTACCACCGTCGACGACGACGCTGTGGGCCTTCTTGGGCGCGTACCCGTAGGCGTACGCGGCCATGTTGTAGGTGCCGGGCGGCACCGTCAGGTTGTAGCGCCCCTGGGCGTCGGTGGTCGCCCGGTAGACACCGGCTACGACGGAGGCGCCGGAAAGCGCCTTGCCGGAGCTGTCGGTGACGGCGCCGGAGAGCTCGCCGTGCGGGCCGACACGGAAGGCGGCGAGACCGTTGGGCGTGCCCAGACCGGTCGGGCCGTCATAGCCCTCACCCGCGGTGCAGAGGTACGACGGGTTGCAGCTGCCGTTGGAACCCTGCTTCACGTCATTGAGCGCGGACGGGTTCTTGTACGGGTACGAGTTCGGGTAGCTGCCCTCGGCCGGGGTGCCGGCCGCGGCGTACGCACCCGCGATGATCGGCGACGAGGCACTGGTGCCGCCGTACACGGACCAGCCGGATCCGCCGTAGGTCTGGTACACCGAGACGCCGGTGACCGGGTCGGCGACCGCGGCGACGTCGGCGACGGCCCGCTTGTCACAACCCGTGTCGGTCTGGAAGGCCGGCTTGGGCTCGTACAGCGAACAGCCCGAGCCCGGACCGCCGTAGCTGTTGTGCCACACCGAGTCGGACCAGCCGCGGCTGGTGGTGGTGTCCCGCGCCAGGGCGGTACCACCGACCGAGGTCACGTACTGCGAGGCCGCCGGGTAGGAGACTCCGTAGTCGCTGTCGCCGGAGGAGGCGACCATGGCCACGCCCGGGTGGTTGTAGTGAGCGTCCAACTCCGTGGTCTCGGAGGGGTCCTCACCGCTGCCCGGCGTGGAGTCGTAGCCGGTTCCGTAGGAGTTGGACACGTACTTGGCGCCCTGCGCGACGGCCTGGTCGACGGCCGCGCCCATGTCCTCGAAGTTGGCGCTGTCGGACTCGACCAGCAGGATGTTGGCGTTGGGCGCGGCCGCGGAAACCATGTCGAGGTCGAGCGATATCTCGCCCGCCCAACCTGCGTTCGGCGCCGGGTAGTTCGTGCCACCGCGCTGGTCGATCTTCTTGAAGCAACCGTTGTCGGTGGTGCAGGCGGGCAGGCCGTACTGCTGGCGGTAGACGGCCAGGTCGGCCTCGGCGGTCGGGTCGTCGTAGGCGTCGACGATGGCTATCGTCTGGCCCGCTCCGCCGTTCGCCGGCAGGTTGTACGCGCCCTGCAGGTCAGTGGGGCCGAAGCCGTTCGGTGTACCGGCCGTCGGCTGGACGCCCTTGACGCCCTTGATGTCGGTGCGACGCAGCGCCAAGCAGCTGAACTCGCCCTTCTTGGGCGTGCTGCAGACCTGTTCCACCCCGGGATGCGTCGCGGTGGCGGCGGTGCCCGAAGCGGCCGCGGTGCCGGTGGCAGCCTGGGCTGCGGGCAATCCCGCTGCCATGACGGCGACGGCTGCTGCGGTGAAAGCGGCCAGCCGCGCGGAGGTCCTCCGCGCGGCCGGTCTGGAATACCTCGAAGTGCGCAATGTGTGACTCCCATGCTGCTGAGCTGGGGTCGACCCGTGCGCTGGTTCTCGGTCGACAGCGGATGGATTCATCCGCCGGGACAACTAAACATTGTTGCCATGTTCTCGACAAGAAGGCCTTCGTGGCGAATACGCGACATGGCATGGCCTCGACCATTTATGACGCATCATCAGCTGTTGGTCACGCACCCGGGCGATGTCGGCGGCGGTGACGATCCCGAGGCGCTCCGTGATGGGTTGAGCGTGGCTCGGCCAGCCGTTGAACGACGGTTCTTTTGACAGCTTCGCGCCCCGTTCCCGATATCAACCGGGCACGGGGCGCGAGTGATGAGGAGGTCAGCTCCCGGAGGCATACGAGACGAAGCCCGCCCACGCACCCGGCGTGAAGACCAGCCGGGGTCCGGGGGCGTTCTTGGAGTCGCGGACGTGGACCGTACCGGGTGCGGACGCCACCTCAACGCAGTCGTTACCGTCGCCACTGCTGCTGTAACTACTCTTGAACCACTCCAGCTCCGAGGTGTCCCTGGCAAAGGGCTTGTGGATCATGTCTCTCCCAGAACTTGCTCGATGAAGGCCAGCGACTCCCGTGGCGTAAGAGCCTGGGCCCGGATCATCCCATAGCGCAACCCAAGGATCCTGAGCTGCTTCGGGTCGGAGACCGGGCGTCCGCTGAACGCGCCCTCGGAACGCCCCACCGCACTGCCGTCGGGGAACTTCAGAACCTCGATCAGCCCACCCGTCCCGGGATGCTCCTCGCAATGGGTCGGCATAACCTGGATCGCCACATTCCGCAACCGCCCTACTTCCAGGAGGCGTTCGAGTTGTCGGCGCAACACCATTGTGCCTCCGACCGGACGGCGAAGCGTCACCTCTTCCTGGACAAAACTCAGCGATGGAAGGGGATCCCGGTCGAAGATGGATCGCCGGGCCATGCGAGCAGCCACCACGCGGTCCATCTCATCCAGCGTGTAGGCGGGCAGCCACGACGCGAACAGGGCCCGCATATGCTCCTCGGTCTGCAACAGGCCGTTGATGTTGTGGTGGTGGTACGCCTCCAGCTCGACGACCTTGGCCTCCAGCCTCGCCAGATCCCGAACCTTCTTCGGGTACCGAACCTCCGCCACATCCCCCTTCATCATCGCGAGCTTCCCGCCCGCCCCGAGCACCTCGTCCGCCCGGTCCAGGAACTCCGGCCGAGGGATACGCCGGCCGCCCTCCACCTTGTAGACCAGGTCCTCCCCATACCCGATCGCGGCCCCGAACTCGCCGGCCCGCAGCCCCGCCGCCTCCCGCCAGGCCTTGATCTGACGGCCCACCGCGGCGACCACCGCAACCCCCGACTCGTCGTCGGGATCGACGTCCCAGCCGGACTCATCCGCCCCGCCGTCCCCGCGCTCCGAACCAGTCCCATCCACGCTCATCCGTGCCCCACTTCCGACGTGCATGCCGTTCTTGCTCAACCCCTGGTCTCCCCAGCACGTCACCCCGGACAGCCGGGACAGCACTGGACAAGCCCGGGACAATCGCCGTACGTAAGCGGCTCGTCGCTATTCACGGTACGCAGGCGCGGCCACGCTGAGTGATGCCACCGAAGAAATCACTCGAACCGAACATTCCACTCCCACCTGGCGGTTCGCCGGGCTGCTCTCCTCGACCCGCCGAGGTGCCAGGCTCGCCCGCCTCCTCGCCACGGCACATCTGGGCGGCTGGGACCCGCCCCCGGAGCACGCCGCGCACCCGGCCGGACTTCCAACTCGGCTCCACCGCGACGCACTCCTGCGGATCGAGGTGACCGACACCCGGGACGAGCAATTACTTCCCGCACCCGGCACCACGTCCGCCGCTATCTGCGGGAAGCAGTTGAAATTGTCGGGACTCTATAAGGACCATGCGTCGAATCAGTCAAGGACATTCCCTGACTGGTGAGGTTTCAGGCGGCATGATCTTCATGAGACCAGCAAGTTTGTTGTGGGATCTCTACTATCCTGAGGAGATAGAAAATGACTGGAAACGGTCAGGTCGTGGTCACGGGCATGGGCGTCATGACGCCGGTGGGCACCGATGCGCCGTCCTCCTGGTCCGCTCTGCTGGCCGGAAAGTCCGGAGTGCGTTTCCTGGACGAGGAGTGGGCCGCGGACCTGCCCGTGCACGTCGCGGCCGGCCTCCCGTCGGACCCCGCCACGATGCTTCCCCGGGTGGAGGCGAGGAAGCTGGACCGCGGTGAGCAGCTCGCCATCCTCAGCGCCCGCGAGGCGTGGCAGGACGCCGGCGCGCCCGAGGTCGAGCCGGAGCGGCTGGCCGTGGTCGTCGGAACGGGCACGGGCGGGGTGCTCACCACCCTCGGTCAGGACGATGTGTTCGAGCGCTCGGGTGCCCGTCGGCTGTCCCCGTTCACAGTCCCGATGCTCATGCCCAACGGCCCGGCCGCCTGGGTCAGCATGGACCTCGGCGCGAAGGGCGGCGCGCGGACGCCGGTGAGTGCCTGCGCGTCGGGAGCCGAGGCCCTCGCCATGGGTCAGGACTTGATCCGCGCGGGGCGGGTCGACGTGGTGGTCGCCGGTGGCGTCGAGGCGTGCCTGCACCCCTTCACCATCGCCGCCTTCGCCCAGATGAAGGCGCTGTCCACCGCGTCCGAGAACCCGGAGGCGGTGTCCCGCCCGTTCGATGTGGCCCGGTCCGGCTTCGTCATGGGCGAGGGCGCGGGAATCATGGTGCTCGAACGCGCCGAGTTCGCCCGGGCGCGCAACGCGCGGGCGTACGGTTCGCTGGCCGGCAGCGCCGTGAGCTCCAGCGCGCACCACATCACCGCCTCTGACGCCGACGGCCAGGTCTTCGCCATGGAGTTGGCCATGCGTGACGCCGGCGTCAGTCCGCAGGACATCGGAGTCGTCCACGCGCACGCCACCTCCACCGAGGCCGGTGACGTGGCCGAGGCCGAAGCGATCCGCCGGGCGATCGGCGGGCAGGCGGCGGTGACGGCGACGAAGTCGATGACCGGTCACATGCTCGGCGCCTCCGGCGCGGTGGGCGCGATGGTCGCGCTGCTCTCCCTCAAGGAGGGCAACGTCCCGGCCACTCTCAATCTGGACCGGCTGGACCCGAAGGTCGATCTGGACGTGGTGCGGGGCGAGAACCGCACCGGCCAGTGGTCGGCCGCCCTGGCCAACTCCTTCGGGTTCGGCGGGCACAACATCAGCCTTGTGTTTACGAAGTAGTTCGCCGGGTCTGGGGGCAGGAATGATGGACGGCGGACGCCGGGTGGTGCCCCGGAACGCTGCGGAACCGAATCCGGGCCGTCGGCGGACGCCACATCGGCTCGCACTCAACCGCTGGGCAGGCAACGCCGCGGCGCCGAGTCACGACGCGGTGTCGGCCGAGCTTGCCGCAGTACGCAAGAGGATCCGCGAGCTGGAGGAGGAGCGCGACATCCTGCGTAAGACGGCCCGGGCGCGGCCTGCTGATTGTCGAGGCCCTCGCCGACCACTGGGGCATCGGCCTCGGGCCCGTCCCTCGCAAGACCATTTGGGCAGAACTCGACCTCGCACCGTGGCCCTTCCACCGGGTCGCGGAGACCCACGACCCGCTGGGCCACGTCGCCGCGTCCCACGACGCATAAAGCTTTGAAGAACTTGGGGAAATCACCCTCCCCACCCAACCCCGAACCCATCCCGGCCCTGTCACTCGCCCGGGTGACATAGGGCAACTGGGCTGGATTTCACACGGGTTGACTGACATAAGCTCGGCGCGACAACTACAGACATGCGACGGCCCCCGACGAGATTGCAGTCTCGATCGAGGGCCTGACCACCGAGGAAGTTCGGAGCTTCCCGATGGGTACCCAGCAGATTACCGCGCCCCCGTGCGCCCCGTCCCCCGCATCCGGGGACGCCACACCGTCATCCGGCGTCATCCACGCCAACGTCCGGCACGCCGCAGGCTTTACCGTCATCGGCAACCACCTCGCCCAGCACCGCGGCCTCTCCCTCACCGCCATCGGGCTCGCCGCATACATCCAGTCGCTGCCCGCCGGAGCCAGGATCGGCATCAAGCGCCTCGCCGACCGCTTCCCCGAGAGCGAATCCCGCATCGCCGCCGCCCTGCGCGAACTCGAAGCCCACGGCTATCTCCACCGCAGCCGCGTGCGCCTCGCCGACGGCCGCGTCGTCACCCGCACCGTCTCGTACAACCAGCCGGGCGCCACCGCGTCCACCGCCCCAGCACCCGAGCAGCGGACCGGGCGCACCAAACCGGCAGCCCCGCTCCCCGCGCCACAGCCGCCACCACGCGAGAGCGCCGCCGAGCCGCACCCTGCCTCCTCCGAGGCGCCGCAACCGCCCGTGCCGCAACGGATGCCCGAGCCTCGGCCCGCCCCTGCACCCGAACCGCGCCCCGCCCCCGTCTTCGTACCGGCTCCCACCGCCCCCAGGACGCTGCCCCAGCCGTTACCCCAGCCCCGGGAACTCACGCCGGAACTGCACCGCGCAGCCGCCGCGATCCTCGCCGACCTGCGCCGCCACGAGCCCCAGCTCGTTCTCTCGGAGCACGACATCCAGGCACTCATCCCCGGCGTCGCGACCTGGCTCGAACGCGACGCCCACCCCGACACCATCCGCCACGTCCTCAGCAACGACCTCCCCGTCCCGCTGAAGCACCCGGCGAAGCTCCTCCGGCACCGGATCACGACGCTCCTGCCACCGCCGCTGCCGGGCGCCGAGGACCTCGCACCCACGCGCCCCGGCGTCATCGTCATCCCGCTCCAGAACTGCGACCGCTGCGACCGCGCCTTCCGCTCCCGCCACCCCGGCCATTGCCGCGACTGCCGGTCAGACCTCACCACAGCCGCCTGACCGAAACGCCACTCAACCCGAACGGACCTCCATGGTTTGGTCAGCTCGCCCCATGAGGCAATGCATCGCATCTTCCAGGAGTACCCGGACCTCTTCTCCCGCGTCTCCGAGGTGCTCGGAGTCGACATCCCACCACCCACCTTGGCCACCGCCCTGCCTACCGACCTCACCGAAGCCCGTCCCGTCGAACGCCGGGTGGACACCCTCCTGCGCATCGAAACAGAGCACGACGGGCACTTCCTCCTGGCCATCGAAGCCCAGGGCAAGAACGACCCGCGCAAGACCGCCAGCTGGCCGTACTACGTCAGCTATCTCCACAACAGATATGGGCTGCCCATCCTGTTGCTGGTCGTCTGCCAGGACCACACAACCGCCGAATGGGCCGCACGCCCCATCTCCATCGGCGTCCGTCAATGGCAGACACTCGCCCTGAACCCCCTCGTCGCGGGTCCGCACAACATGCCTGTCATCACCGATGTGGCCGAAGCCCGCAAAGACCTCGCGCTCGCCACCCTGGCCGCCATCACACACGCCGACAATCCGGACGTCGGTGCCATACTGAAAACCCTGTCCGCCGCACTGCGGGACACACCGGAAGCAATCGCCGACCCCCTCGTCGAACTCACCGCGCAAGGTCTGGGCAACCGCCCGGCCGCACAACAGTGGAGGAATCTGGTGGCCGTGGACCTCTCTTTCTACAAGTCCTTCATGTCGGAAGAAATCCGGGACGAAGGCCGAGCAAAAGGCCTGGCAGAAAGCCTTCTACTGGTTCTCGAAGCGCGCGGTATCGCCGTTACCGACGAAATCCGCGAGAAGATCACCAACTGCGACGACCTCCAGCTCCTGCGCCAGTGGCTCCACCACGCCGCCACCGTCGCCACCGCCGAGGGAGTCTTCACCGAGGAGTAACCCCGCCCCTGCGCCTGCGCATTTTCTGTCCGCAGGCCGCCCCTCGTTCGCGACTCCCCGCGCGTCCGAGGGCCGGAGCAGGACCCGGCGCGTCGGGGCCGATAACCAGACCTAATGACCGCCCTCGCGCATGTAGGGTGGCGGCCATTCGCGTTCCCACGCAGCAGAAATACTGATGGCGGCCTCTCCGCGGTTCCGGGCCACCCCAGCCCCTGCCTCGTGATCATCCGGTGTCAGGACCACGACGGCGTCACCGCCCTGCGCCGCCAGCTCTGTGGCTGGCTCCTCAATCCGCCATCCACGCTCGCCCAGAGTACGCACCATCTGGTGGAAGGCACGCTCTGCGGTCGAGGCGTCTTCACAGGTGTACGTCCACTGATGATCCGCGTAGCACGAGCCGTCCTGCAGACGTACCAGAACGGCGGGCTCGTCACGCGAAGGGCGCCCGCCGGCGAGGCTGTCCAGGATCTGGCTGGAAACGGACCGCACCCCGTTCATGGCTTCCTGCCGGTCTTGCAGCTCGGCCTCGGTCCGGGGCGCCGGGTAGCCAAGAGACTCGGACGTCGGCTTCTTGTCCCAGAAACAGGGAGAGGTAACGCCCACGCTCAGCTGGCCGCCCAGCCCCATTG
The DNA here is from genome assembly GCF_040643055.1 of Streptomyces sp. NPDC047515. Classification (NCBI taxonomy): domain Bacteria; kingdom Bacillati; phylum Actinomycetota; class Actinomycetes; order Kitasatosporales; family Streptomycetaceae; genus Streptomyces; species Streptomyces sp. NPDC047515. The sequence goes on along the minus strand of NZ_JBEYTM010000025.1, from coordinate 59,931 downwards.
CCACCTGCATGAGGAAGTCGTCCGGCTTGCTTCTCAAATTGGCCGCAATAACTCGACGTTCATAATCTGGCGCAGCGTCAACGATGTGTCCGGCCTCCTTCCAGTTCTCGAAGACCTTCCGGACCACGTTCTTCGCTTCGTCTCGCGGAATCCCCTTGAGCCAGTAGTTCCGTGTCAGGGTGACACGCCCCTCGGACCCGCCGTCGCTGGGCTCCTGACAGGACTTCACACCTCCACCGAACGGCTCCAGACGCGGCTCGGGACTCACTCCACGGATCGCTTCCTGAATCAACCCTTCAGCCGTCCGCTCGGCCTGGTCCATGTCCATGCTCGCGCCTCCATTTTCACCAGTGGGGCTACTCAATGCATGAGGACTTATCGACTCACCCTCGCCGCTCACCCCGCAACCGACTGCAAGGAAAGAAGCGGCGACGAGGAATCCGAGCAGGTGTGCTATTTTCACTCGGACACCGTCCCACTCATCGGATATTCCCCATTCACGATTAGCGCCATGTTCTTCAAAGACTCAGAATTTTCATCCCAGTACAGACTATGTGCAGAAAACAGGGGCCATTTACTTCCGTCTTGAACCCCGAACCTGTTGCCGCCAAACTCTGGGGTCGTGGGGTCGACGCCGAAAGGGCGTTCGCCCCAGCTCCACGGATTGTAGATCGTCCGTGTCGGGAGACCCGCCACCAGGTCGTTCGCCGACTTCCCTGCCCATACACTGTCCGGCGAGAGGTTGAGGTCACCCGCATGGTCCACCCCAACTCCGGGACTACCCACGAAAATAGCGGCATCAACGGGAGGGGTCTCGTCCCCGGAAAGCATCTTCCCCGACACAAGCGAACCGTAGCTATGCCCTAACAGCGTGTCGTGGGCAGGCTCCCCTTGATGCGACACCTGCAATCCGTCGAGGAATTCGTTAAGAACAGGAGCTCCCTGATCCGCCAACTTCTCCTTGGCAACCGATACGGGATTTTGCGGGGCATCGTAGTCAAGCCACATCAGCGATGCATATTTCTTGTCCGGATCCCCCATCGCAACCGATTGACTGTAAAGACTTTCCGCTCTGTCAATATCTTTGCCAATCGTTTCGAGTTTAGTATTCATGCCGGGAACATACGTTGTTACATTGTCCGCTCCGTCAGGATTTCCCACGGAAATAATGGCGTGCCCATTTTTCTCATTATCGATGCCAAGAAGATACAGTTCTGGCACACCTTTCCTGCCAGTGGAATCGAGATGCTCCTGAACCTGCTCCAAGCCGGCCAGCTTCTTGTCGATATCCTTAATCCGCGCGGTGGCAGCACTGACCGAATACCTTCCATTCGGCGAGAGCATGTCGCGTTGGCCAATCAAATTCGCGCGCTCCAGTTCCAAGTCGGCAGTGGATGTCCGCAGGACGTAACGGTTCCCCTCATCTCGAACCTCTGACGGAAGTCCGTCGAGGGTGTCAACAGTTGCAAGGTTGAGGGAGACGTAATCGCTCCTCTGTTCCTCGGACAGCCCCTTCCACCACTTCGCATTCTCTTGGGGGGTTCCATCCTTGGGCGGTTCGAGGATGAGGTCCATGTAATCCCCGGCATCCTTACGGGCGCCTCGCATGTCTTTCTGGGTGTCGGCCCAGTCGTGGTCGGAAACCGTCAGGTCATCATCTGCCTTCAGATTCCTCAGCTTCGGGGCCCATTTTGCGTCCGCCTCAGCCGCCTCTTTGAGAGCCTCGGCAATGCGGTTGGCGTAGACTTGCGCCACGTTATGGTTTGGGTTGATTCCCGGTCCCTGCACCAGCGAGGTACCGCCCGACACGTTGCCGCCCGGAATACTTGTGGTGCCGGGCTCCTCACTCCAGGCCGAGTAACTGACTGACCCATCCTCTCGCACCTTGAGATTCGCGTCCTCTGCGTCACCGACCGCCAGGTCAAGCTTGACCTTGGCCATCCGTAGTTCCAGAGCGCAGGCGTTCAGGGAAGCACCGATCAAGCCGCACTCGACCTGGGCGTACTGAAAATTCTTCGACAGTTCCCAAAGCTGCATGACAGCCGATTCCAGAGCTTCACCCTGGAGAGACTTCTGCATCCCAGGAATAACTTGGTTGTTGAGCTGGTCCTTGGCCTGGCTGGCCATGCTGCTGGCCTCGCGGTAACCATCCGCCGCGTCCTCGAACGCGGAGAGGTCGAGGTTCTTGAGAGTGGCGTAGTCCACTGCCCTAGGTCACCGCCCCCGGCCGTGGTGGCCACTATCCGTATCCTCGTACTGCTCCCCCAGCGCATTGAACGCTTCGCGGATCGCGTCGTCGTTCTTGAACTGGTCGTGACCCGTCTTCTCTAATAGGTTCCGCAGAGCGCCACATCTGCCACGCACTTTCGTGAGGTACTCGTTCCAAGACTGATAGACCTCTTGCTGAGCCACCGCGCTCAGTACCTCGCGGTTGACCTCAGTGCCCGTCTTTTCTTGCTCCAACTTTGACAGGGTGCTCTTGACGTTCCCTCCCAGCACACCGACGCCCTCGCCCGCTCGTATCCACGCAGTTTTATTGGATTTCACTCCCTCCGAACTGCTACTGAGGCCTTTGCCAGCCTGATTGAGCTGCATCCGCGCCGAATGCCGTTCAGCCACCTCAGCCTTGAGTTGTTCCCATTTTGTCGAGTGAGAAGCCCGGCCCTTCGTCGCCACCAATCTTGACCAGCGCTTCGCAGAGATTCACCGACAGTCCCGCCGGAACGTATGGCGCCAAGTCGGCTACTTCGTCATCGCGCAGGCTGAGGTCGGCGGCCTCCCGGGCACAGGTGAGTGCCTCGTAGAGCCTCCGGGAGACCCGTCTGGCGAAGGGCTCGCCGCGGGACTCGTAGTCGAACAGATGGGCCTGGGCCGGAGGGTCGGGGAGCGGGGTGTGCACGGCGACCACGCAACTGCCCACCCTGGTCTGGTCAAGCCTCACCGATGCCACGTGGTCCTTGACCAGCTGGGATTTCTTGGCAGACTGCACCAGTTGCGGCTTCGGCAGCCGCAGCCGATGTCAGCAGGTCTCTCAAGCCCACGAGTGCGGGTACGACTTCGGTTAACGGTGCAGTGCCGGACGGGCCCGGCGGGGTGAGCCGGAGAAGCTGCCAGTCCGCAGACGGGAGCGCCATTTCGCGCAGCACATCCGCCGGGCGACGAGCCTCCACCACGGACAAGGTTTCCACCAGGTCGGCGGAGCCGCGAGGCCCCCGGTCCAGCGGAACCAGCGCTTCGTACAGCTCGCCACCGGGGACGGGCAGCACCCATACTGGCCCCGGCCGCAGTCCCGCTGCGGGGACCAACCACGGCCGCGCAGATAGCGCAGCAGAGAGGACGTGGCCAGATCCTTCACCCGGCTGAACTCGGCATCGGAGATCGCGATCATGACACCCCCAGCTTCTTCCGGAACTCAGGGGTGAAGAGGTCGTGCAAGGTCTCGGTCGTGAGCAGATTGGCCTTCGGTACCGGCACCTCATCCTGCTCTCCCTGGGCCGGTCCGTGAGGTCGTTGTCGTGGAAGCATGCCCAGTAGGCGGCGTGCCGGAGCAGCAGGCCTTCATGTCGCCTCGACCCACTCGCCAGCATCCTCCGGCGCGACGACGAGGAACAGGAAACGCGGAATGTAGAAGTCCCGGCCAGACAAAAGGTTGTAGTTGTGCAGCCGCAGCGGATAACTCCAGGAAGCACCGATACCCTTCGGCCGGTTCCAGCACTTCACCTGGGCCTGGATCTGCGGGAACCTCCGTGTGCCACCCCGCCCCGGGTAGGTCAGCTCCCAGTCGATGCCGAGACGGTCGCGGGAGTTGGACACGTTGAGATTCGCCGCAGTCGCAAGCGCCCGGACGAACTGCTCGCCGAAATCGCCCTTGTGGTTGTTGTCGCCCATCGCCACCGGTTCCAACCGAGGCTCCGCCGACGGGTCTGTGACGTAGACCGGCTCTGCCGGGTGCGGAAGTTCGGTCGGGGCTGGGTCGTCCGGCACACTCCACCCGTCGGAGCCCCCTTGCGGCGGCACACCGTAGTGGTAACGGCTTTTCGTCGGACGCTCGTTCATCCACACCCCCCATGTCGCGCTCGGCTCCGACCGGTCGCACAGAGTATCTGCGGCTTGCGACGGCACGAAACCGCGTGATCGGTTTCCGGCCTGATCCGCCTCCTCTTCAGTGGTTGCGCAACATCGCATCGCTGAGCAGCGCCGACCTCACCGGCCGTGCCCTCACCGACAACGTGGAGATCGGCGTCGTCCTGCGCGACACGAGGACAATCGGCCGGCTGGTCGACCACCTGCACTGGCTCACGGGCCCGGAAGCCCGATATCTGCGACCTGGCCGACGCATCTCACGCGGTCTCCTGGCCGCTACACACGTCCGGCCCCCGATGTGTCATCGGGGGCCGGACGCCAAAGCGATAACCGTCCTACGGCAGGTTCCTCGCCATGACGATCCGCTGGACCTGGTTCGTGCCTTCGTAGATCTGCGTGATCTTCGCGTCGCGCATCATCCGCTCCACCGGGTAGTCCCGCGTGTAGCCGTAGCCGCCGAGCAGCTGGACCGCGTCCGTGGTGATCTCCATCGCGACGTCGGAGGCGAAGCACTTGGCCGCGGCGCCGAAGAAGGTGAGGTCGCCGTCGAGGCGCTCGGACTTGGCGGCGGCCGAGTAGGTGAGCTGGCGGGCCGCCTCCAGCTTCATGGCCATGTCGGCGAGCATGAACTGGATGCCCTGGAAGTCGGCGATCGGCTTGCCGAACTGCTTGCGCTCCTGGACGTAGCCCTTGGCGTAGTCGAGGGCGCCCTGCGCGATACCGAGGGCCTGGGCCGCGATGGTGATACGGGTGTGGTCCAGGGTCTTCATCGCGGTGGCGAAGCCGGTGCCCTCCTCGCCGATCATGCGGTCGGCGGGGATGCGGACGTTGTCGAAGTAGACCTCGCGGGTCGGGGAGCCCTTGATGCCGAGCTTCTTCTCCGGGGCGCCGAAGGAGACGCCCTCGTCCGACTTCTCGACGACGAAGGCCGAGATGCCCTTGGAGCGCTTGGTCGGGTCGGTGACGGCCATCACCGTGTAGTACTCGGAGACGCCCGCGTTGGTGATCCAGCGCTTCACGCCGTTGAGCACCCAGAAGTCGCCGTCGCGCACGGCCTTGGTCTTCATGCCCGCCGCGTCGGAACCCGCGTCGGGCTCGGAGAGGCAGTACGAGAACATGCCGTCGCCCTTGGCCAGCGGGCCCAGGTACTTCTTCTTCAGGTCCTCGGAACCGGAGAGGATCACCGGGAGCGAGCCGAGCTTGTTCACGGCCGGGATGAGCGAGGAGGAGGCGCAGGCGCGGGCCACCTCCTCGATCACGATGACCGTGGCGAGGGCGTCGGCGCCCGCGCCGCCGTACTCCTCGGGTACGTGCACCGCGTGCAGGTCCGCGGCGGTCAGGGCGTCCAGCGCCTCCTGCGGGAAGCGCGCCTCCTCGTCGACCGCCGCCGCGTACGGGGCGATCTTCGCCTCGGCGAGCGCACGCACCGTCTCGCGGAGCATCTCGTGCTCCTCGGCCGGACGGTACAGGTCGAAATCGGTCGAACCCGCCAAGACGCTCACTCCCCAAGAAGCTAACTACCGTTAAGTAACCCAATTTTAGGGCCCGGGTCCCGCGATGGCCTATGCAATGCGCGCGTGAGCTTCACGACAGGGGTGGCAGAACCCGTGCGGGCAGCCGGAAACCGGGTCTTCGAGGGCACGACTATGCTCGTTGACCGCACGTCTGTCCGCATCTTCCAGGAGCACTCCATGGCCCTCAGGATCACTGTGATCGGCACCGGCTACCTCGGCGCCACCCACGCCGCGGCCATGGCGGAACTGGGCTTCGAAGTGCTCGGTCTCGATGTCGTGCCCGAGAAGATCGAGATGCTGAGCACCGGCAAGGTCCCGATGTACGAGCCGGGCCTGGAGGAGCTGCTCCGCAAGCACGTCGAGGGCATCGAGGGATCGACCGGGCGGCTGCGGTTCACCACCTCGTGGGAAGAGGTGGCGGACTTCGGCGATGTGCACTTCGTCTGCGTGAACACTCCGCAGAAGCACGGCGAGTACGCCTGCGACATGAGTTACGTCGACAGCGCCTTCGAGTCGCTGGCACCGCATCTGACCCGGCCCGCCCTGGTCGTCGGGAAGTCGACCGTGCCGGTCGGATCGGCGGCCCGGCTCGCGGCGCGGCTGGCGGAGCTGGCACCGGCGGGCGCGGACGCGGAACTGGCCTGGAACCCGGAGTTCCTGCGCGAGGGCTTCGCCGTGAAGGACACCCTGCACCCGGACCGGATCGTCGTCGGTGTGGCGAGCGAGCGGGCCGAGAAGCTGTTGCGCGAGGTGTACGCGGTGCCGGTCGCCGCGGGTTCGCCGTTCGTGGTGACGGACTTCCCGACCGCCGAGCTGGTGAAGACCGCGGCCAACTCCTTCCTGGCCACGAAGATCTCGTTCATCAACGCGATGGCGGAGGTCTGCGAGGCCGCCGACGGCGATGTGAAGAAGCTGGCCGAGGCGATCGGGCACGACGAGCGGATCGGGTCCAAGTTTCTGCGGGCCGGGATCGGCTTCGGCGGCGGGTGTCTGCCGAAGGACATCCGGGCCTTCATGGCGCGCGCCGGCGAGCTGGGCGCGGACCAGGCGCTGACCTTCCTGCGCGAGGTCGACTCGATCAACATGCGGCGCCGCGGTCACATGGTGGAGCTGGCCCGCGAGGCCGTGGGCGGCGATTCGTTCCTCGGCAAGCGGGTTGCGGTCCTGGGCGCGGCCTTCAAGCCGGACTCGGACGACGTACGAGACTCGCCCGCACTGAACGTGGCCGGGCAGATCCACCTGCAGGGCGGCCAGGTCACGGTCTTCGACCCGAAGGGCATGGACAACGCCCGCAGGCTCTTCCCCACGCTCGGGTACGCGGACTCGGCGCTGGACGCGGTGCGCGGCGCGGATGTGGTGCTGCATCTGACGGAGTGGCGGGAGTTCCGCGAGCTGGACCCGGCGGCGCTCGGCGAGGTCGCCTCCCGCCGGATCATCCTGGACGGCCGCAACGCGCTCGACAGCGAGCTGTGGCGCGAGGCCGGCTGGACGTACCGGGCGATGGGGCGCCCCAAGGCCTGACGGCCCCGGGCCCCTTCCGGAAGACCTCAGCCGCGCTTCGCGCGGTAGGTGCGCATCTTGGCGCGGGCGCCGCACACCGACATGGAGCACCAGCGGCGGCGCCCCGCCGGGCTGCGGTCGTAGTACGCCCACCGGCAGTCCTCGGCCTCGCACGCCTTGAGCCGGGCCCAGGTGCCGTCGGCCGCCGCGGTGGCGATGGCCGCCGCGACTCGGGCGGTCAGCCCCGCCGGTTCGGCCGCGGGGCGCAAGGCGGCGGCGCCCGCCGCGTCCACGGTGACGCGCAGCGGCGCTTCGGCGAGCAGCCGGTCGAGCGGGGGCGCGGCGGCTCCCTCCGGCGGGCGGTGACCGGCGTGGGCGAGGCAGGCGGTGCGGAGCGCCTCGCGCAGCACGCGCGCATCCGGGACCTCGGACTCGGTGAGCGAGAAGGCGGCGCGCCCGGCCACGGTGTCGAGGGCGTCCGCACCGGTCTCGATGTCCAGTGTGTTGACCAGGGCCTCGATCAGGCCGAGTCCACCGGGCGCGGAATCCTTCGCATTCATGGTTGCGACGTTACCCCCAGTGCGGCAGCATGCAGTAACGGTTACCTGTTGAGGCCTTTCAGCGGTAACTCCTGTGCGAAGACTGTCCCCGTTCGAAGGAGGAAGTGCCATGGCTGTCGCCACACTGGGTGCTGTCGTTCTGGACTGCCCCGACCCCGCCGCGCTCGCCGGTTTCTATGCCGGGCTGCTCGGCGGAAAGGTAGAGGACGACGGCGAGGGCTGGGTGGAGCTGAGCGGGGGCACGGGCACGACGCTCGCGTTCCAGGGCGCGCCCGGTCACGTACCGCCGCAGTGGCCGCGTCCGGACGGTTCGCAGCAGTTCCATCTGGATCTGACCGTGCCGGATCTGGACGCGGCGGAGAAGGAGGTGCTCGCCCTGGGCGCGACCGTGCTGGACGCGGCGGACCGGGAGCGGACCTTCCGGGTGTACGCGGATCCCGCGGGGCACCCGTTCTGTCTGTGCGCCTGCTAGTTGCCGCGACCGGCACTGGAAGCGGGCAGAAAAACGTGCGGGGCGCCCCTGAAGGGGCGCCCCGCACGGGGGAACTCCGGCTCAGCCGACCCGGGCGTCCAGCTGCTCGATGGTGGCGTGCGACGGGGCCCGGCGCGTGCGCAGCTCGCGCGCGACGTCCTCGGCGTCGCGCAGCACCCGTACCGCGTTCCGCCAGGTGAGCTTGGCAAGATCGGCGCTCGACCAGCCGCGGCCGAACAGCTCCGCGATCAGGTTCGGATAGCCCGCGACGTCCTGGAGACCCTCCGGGAGGAAGGCCGTGCCGTCGTAGTCTCCGCCGATGCCGATGTGGTCGATCCCGGCGGCCTCGCGCATGTGGTCGAGGTGGTCGGCGATCGTCGCCACGGTCGCCATCGGGCGCGGGTTGGCCGCCTCGAAGGCGGCGTGGATCTCCATGGCCCGCGCGGTGGTGTCGAGGTGGTGCAGGCCGTGGGCGCGCAGGTTCTCGTCCGCGGCGCGGGTCCAGTCGACGGCCGCCGGGAGGACGAACTTCGGTACGAAGGTCGCCATGGCGATGCCGCCGTTGGCCGGAAGGCGGCCGAGGACGTCGTCGGGGATGTTGCGCGGGTGGTCGCAGACCGCGCGCGACGAGGAGTGCGAGAAGATCACCGGCGCCGAGGAGGTGTCGAGCGCGTCGCGCATGGTGGTGGCCGCCACATGGGAGAGGTCGACCAGCATGCCGGTGCGGTTCATCTCCCGTACAACCTCGTGGCCGAAGGGCGAGAGGCCGCCGACGCCCGGCTCGTCGGTAGCCGAGTCCGCCCACGCGATGTTGTCGTTGTGGGTGAGCGTCATGTAGCGGACGCCCAGGGCGTGCAGGGCGCGCAGGGTGCCCAGCGAGTTGTTGATGGAGTGGCCGCCCTCGGCACCCATCAGGGAGGCGATGCGGCCGTCGGCGCGGGCCGCCTCCATGTCGTCGGCGGTCAGGGCGCGCCGCAGGTCCGCGGGGTGGCGCTCCAGCAACTCGGCGACCACGTCGATCTGTTCGAGCGTGGCGCTGACGGCTTCGTCGCCCGCCATGTCGGACCGCACGTAGACGGACCAGAACTGGGCGCCGACGCCGCCGGCGCGCAGCCGCGGGATGTCGGTGTGCAGATGGGCGGACTGGTCGGTCGCGATGTCGCGGGCGTCCAGGTCGTAGCCGACCTGTTCGCGCAGCGCCCACGGCAGGTCGTTGTGCCCGTCGACGACGGGGTACTCGGCGAGGAGTTCCGCCGCCCGCTCCAGTTGTTCGGCCTTCTCCACCTGTTCTGCCTTCTCCATCGGGGCCTACTTCCCGAAGCCGAAGGAGTCGGCGCCCTCGACCTTGGCGCGCAGCCGCTTGCCCTTCTCCGTCGCCTGGTCGTTCAGCTCCTGCTGGAACTCCTGCATCCGCGCCAGCAGCTCGCTGTCGTGGGCGGCGAGGACTCGGGCGGCCAGCAGGCCCGCGTTGCGCGCGCCGCCGACCGAGACGGTCGCGACGGGGACACCGGCGGGCATCTGCACGATGGAGAGCAGGCTGTCCATGCCGTCCAGGTACTTCAGCGGGACCGGCACGCCGATGACCGGCAGCGGGGTGACGGAGGCGAGCATGCCGGGCAGGTGCGCGGCACCGCCCGCGCCCGCGACGATCACCTTGAGACCGCGCTCCGCCGCCTGCTCGCCGTACGCGATCATCTCGCGCGGCATGCGGTGGGCGGAGACGACGTCGACCTCGTAGGGGATCTCGAACTCGTCGAGGGCCTTGGCCGCTGCTTCCATGACGGGCCAGTCGGAGTCCGAGCCCATGACGATGCCGACGACCGGCGCGGCGGAGGCGGGGGAAGTCATTCGGTGATCGTTCCTCGCAGGTAGTCGGCCGCGTGCCGGGCGCGCTCACGCACGTCCGCCAGGTCGTCGCCGTAGGTGTTGACGTGTCCGACCTTGCGGCCGGGCTTCACGTCCTTGCCGTACATGTGGATCTTGAGCTGCGGGTCGCGGGCCATGCAGTGCAGGTACCCCTGGTACATGTCCGGGTAGTCGCCGCCGAGGACGTTGGACATGACCGTCCAGGTGGCACGCGGACGCGGGTCGCCGAGCGGCAGGTCGAGGACGGCCCGGACGTGGTTGGCGAACTGCGAGGTGATCGCGCCGTCCTGGGTCCAGTGCCCGGAGTTGTGCGGACGCATGGCCAGCTCGTTGACCAGGATGCCGGGCTTCCCGTCCGGGCCCCGGGTCTCGAAGAGCTCAACGGCGAGGTGGCCGACGACACCGAGCTCGGAGGCGATCCGGAGGGCGAGCTGCTGGGCCTCGCCGGCGAGCCGCTCGTCCAGCTCCGGGGCCGGGGCGATCACCGTGTCGCAGACCCCGTCGACCTGGACCGACTCGACGACCGGGTAGGCGACGGCCTGACCGTGCGGCGAGCGGACGATGTTGGCCGCCAGCTCCCGTATGAAGTCGACCTTCTCCTCGGCGAGGACCGGAACACCGGCGCGAAAGGGGTCGGCCGCGTCCGCCTCGGAGCGGACCACCCACACACCCTTGCCGTCGTAGCCGCCGCGGACCGTCTTGAGGACGACGGGGAAGCCCCCGACCTCCTGCGCGAAGGCCGCGACGTCCGCCGGGTCCGTCACGATGCGGTGGCGGGGGCAGGGCGCGCCGATCTCGGTGAGCTTCGCGCGCATCACCCCCTTGTCCTGGGCGTGCACCAGTGCGTCCGGGCCGGGGCGCACGGGAATGCCGTCCGCCTCCAGGGCCCGCAGGTGCTCGGTCGGTACGTGCTCGTGATCGAAGGTGATCACGTCACAGCCGCGTGCGAAGGCACGCAGCGTGTCCAGGTCGCGATAGTCGCCGACGACGACTTCGTTCACCACCTGGGCCGCCGAGTCCTGGGGGGTGTCACTGAGGAGCTTGAACTTGATGCCGAGGGGGATGCCCGCCTCGTGGGTCATACGGGCGAGCTGACCGCCGCCGACCATGCCGACTACCGGGAACGTCACTCCTCCAGGGTATCCGCCGCCCCGGGGGCACCCGACGACGCCCTGTGCCGCCCTCGCCGGGCGGGCACGTGGAGCCTGGCCGCACCTGTCCGAACATCCCCGGGCACCCCGTGGGGCAGGCCGCTAGCATGGCTGGGCCGACGTAACCGACAGACAGGCTGAGCGATCACCATGAGCGAACGGGGCGCACTGCGGGCCCGGCTGGATCTGCTGGCCCGGGAGGTCGCCAAGTTCGGCGCGGTCGGCGCCCTCGGCCTGGTCGTCAATATCGCGGTGTCCAACCTGCTCTGGCGCACCACGGATCTCCAGGTGGTGCGGGCGGGGCTGCTGGCGACGCTCGTCGCGATCCTCTTCAACTACGTCGGCTTCCGCTACTGGACGTACCGGGACCGCGACAAGAGCGGGCGGACCCGCGAACTGACGCTGTTCCTGCTGTTCAGCGCGGTCGGTGCGGTGATCGAGACCGGTGTCCTGTACACGGCGACATACGGGTTCGGGTGGAACAGCCCGGTCCAGAGCAATGTCTTCAAGATCCTCGGGATCGGCATAGCGACGCTGTTCCGCTTCTGGTCCTACCGGACGTGGGTGTTCAAGGCGCTGCCCGCGAAGGAGACCGTGCTGAATGCGGAGGGGTTCCTCAAGCAGGGGTGCACGGAGCGGGTGCGGCGGGTCGAGGCGGATACGGCCCGGCAGTAGCCGTTTCACCGCACCGGGCGTTCCGGTTCCTGTCTGTTCAGGGCGACCCGGCTGAGAAAGAGCGCGAAGACCGCCGGCTGCTGCTGGAGCAGTTCGAGCCGTCCGCCGTCCGCCTCCGCGAGGTCCCTGGCCACCGCGAGGCCGATGCCGGTGGAGTTGCGGCCGCTGATCGTCCGCTCGAAGATCCTGGCGCCGAGGTCGGGGGGCACGCCCGGACCCTCGTCCGTGACCTCGATGACCGCCTGATTGCCGGTGACCCGGGTGCGCAGCGCGACCGTACCGCCGCCGTGCATCAGCGAGTTCTCGATCAGGGCGGCCAGCACCTGGGCGACCGCACCGGGCGTACCGACGGCCCGCAGCCCCTGCTTCCCGGAGCGGACGATGGCGCGGCCCTCGCCCCGGTAGGCCGGGCGCCACTCCTCGATCTGCTGCTTGACGACCTCGTCGAGGTCGAAGACGACGGCGGAGCCGGTACGCGGATCGCGGGCGTTGGTCAGCAGCCGCTCGACCACGTCGGTGAGCCGCTCGACCTGGGTGAGTGCGATGTTCGCCTCCTCCTTCACCGTGTCCGGGTCGTCGGTGACGGAGATCTCCTCGATCCGCATGGAGAGCGCGGTCAGCGGCGTACGGAGCTGGTGCGAGGCGTCGGCGGCCAGCCGGCGTTCCGCGGTGAGCATCCGGGCGATCCGTTCGGCGGAGGCGTCCAGGACGTCGGCGACCCGGTCCAGCTCCGGCACTCCGTACCGCTTGTGGCGCGGTCGCGGGTCGCCGGAGCCCAGCCGTTCGGCGGTCTCGGCGAGGTCGGTCAGCGGTGAGGTCAGTTTGTTGGCCTGGCGCACGGCGAGGAGCACCGCCGAGACGATGGCCAGCAGGGCCACCGCGCCGATGATCAGCAGGGTGCGGCCGACCTCGCGGGTGACGGCGGAGCTGGACTCCTCGACGGTGACCCGTTCGCCCTGCTCCCCCTCGGCCGTACTGCTGATCACGCTGCCGGTGGGGCGCGTACCGACTTCGAGGGGGGCGCGTCCGGGGATCTTGACCAGGGCGTAGCGCTTCCCGGAGATCTGCTCGGCCAGCAGTGCGGGGTTGATCCGCTCGGCCCCCAGCATCCGGCTCTCGACGACGCTGATCAGCCGCAGCGCCTCGGAGTCGACGCTCTCCTGGGCGCTGTTGCTGATGGTGCGGCTCTCGACGATGACGAGGGAGACGCCGAAGACGGCGATCACCACGAGCACCACGGCGAGCGTGGAGTTGATCAGTCTGCGGCGCATGAGTGCTTCTGTACGTCAGCTCTTCTCGAAGCGGAAGCCGACGCCCCGTACGGTCGCGATGTAGCGGGGGTTGGCCGCGTCGTCGCCGAGCTTCTTGCGGAGCCACGAGATGTGCATGTCGAGGGTCTTGGTCGACGACCACCAGGTGGTGTCCCAGACCTCGCGCATCAACTGGTCGCGGGTGACGACCCGGCCGGCGTCGCGGACCAGGACCCGCAGCAGGTCGAACTCCTTGGCGGTGAGCTGGAGTTCCTCGTCGCCCATCCAGGCCCGGTGCGACTCGACGTCGATCCTGACGCCGTGAGTGGCGGGCTGCGGGGCGGGCTCGGTGGCACCGCGGCGCAGCAGGGCCCGGACCCGGGCGAGCAGTTCGGCCAGTCGGAAGGGCTTGGTGACGTAGTCGTCGGCGCCCGCGTCCAGGCCGACGACGGTGTCCACCTCGTCGGCACGGGCGGTGAGCACCAGGATCGGCACGGTGTGGCCGTCGGCACGGAGCCTGCGGGCGACTTCGAGGCCGTCCATCCCGGGCAGGCCCAGGTCGAGTACGACCAGGTCGATTCCGCCCTGGAGGCCGGCGTCGAGAGCGGTCGGACCGTCTTCGCGGACCTCGACCTCGTAACCCTCCCGACGCAGGGCGCGGGCCAGTGGCTCCGAGATGGATGCGTCGTCCTCGGCGAGCAGTACACGGGTCATGGAGTGATGGTAGTCCGCGCAGGGGGGATGCCGTGAGGTGATCGAAAAGCCCTGCGGGTTCGCAGGGGAAACGGGGAGACGCCTTCGAATATGGGAGCGCGGTTCCATCAGAACCTGTGATCCATCTCTCAAGTCCATTCATATCCGGCCGTGTCGTGCGTATGGTGGCTTGACGCCTGTTGCACTACTCAAGGACCCTTGGGCAGCTTTTAGCGCCGAGGGTCTCTTTTGTTTTGCCGGCTGGTACCCGCCAGCCGTGACTTCAGTGAATGACCTGTGGCCGGGCCCGGAGCGCGAGGATGCGCACCGGGCGTGGATCCCGATGCGGTCGGTCCCCGTCTCCTCCAGTCGGCTCCCCGGTGAGTCCGGCGGTCGGGACGAATCCCCTGTCAGGCGCGGGGGTGGGGTGCGGCCGGGTCGGTGTCGGCCTCCCCCCACCGGGCGCGTCACGCTCACAAGGCGTCGCGTCCCGAGCACCCAAGGATCGACCATGGCGTCCAGCCTGACGAAGGACCCGGCCAGTACATCTGGTTCCGAGAAGACCTTCTTCGGCCACCCCCGCGGCCTGGCCACTCTCTTCATGACCGAGATGTGGGAGCGTTTCAGCTTCTACGGCATGCGGGCCCTGCTTCCGCTGTATCTGGTCTCCGGTTCCGGCCTGCACATGAACGCGGCCACGGCCACCGCGATCTACTCCATCTACATGGCCATGGTGTACCTGCTGGCCATGCCCGGTGGCTGGTTCGGCGACCGGGTCTGGGGGCCGCGCAAGACGGTCACCGTCTCGGCCGTGATCATCATGCTGGGCCACCTCACGCTGGCCCTGCCCGGCTCGGGCACTTTCTTCGCCGGTCTGGCGCTGGTCGCGCTCGGCTCCGGTCTGCTGAAGGCCAACATCTCGACGATGGTCGGCCACCTCTACAACGGCCCGGAGGACGCGCGCCGCGACGGTGGCTTCACCGTCTTCTACATGGGCATCAACCTCGGTGCCTTCGCCGCCCCGCTGATCATCGGCACGATCGGCGAGAAGGTGAACTGGCACCTCGGCTTCGCCATCGCCGCGGCCGGCATGGCCCTGGGCCTGGCCCAGTTCCTCATCGGTACGCGCCACCTCAGCGCCCGCAGCAGCGTCGTCCCGAAGCCGCTGTCGGCCGAGGAGCGCCGTACGACCCTGCGCAAGGGTCTGCTGTGGCTGACAGCCGCCGCCGTCTTCTACGGCGTGCTCGTCGCCACCGATGTGTACACGCTCAACTGGGCGCTCGTCCCGATCACCGTCGCCGGTCTGATCATTCCGATCGCCGTGCTGGTGCGGATCAAGCGGGACCGGGATCTCTCGAAGACCGAGCAGTCGAAGATGTCCGGCTACATCTGGTTCTTCATCGCCGCGGCCGTGTTCTGGATGATCTACGACCAGGGCGGCTCCACGATGTCGCTCTTCGGCGAGTCCTCCACCACGAACAGCGTGCTGGGTGTGGGCTTCCCGACCTCCTGGTACCAGTCGGTCAACCCGGTCTTCATCATGGCGCTTGCCCCGGTCGTCGCCTGGATCTGGCTGGCGCTGAACCGGCGTGGCAAGGAGCCGAGCACGGTCGTCAAGTTCGGCTCGGGCCTCTTCCTGGTCGGCGTCTCCTTCCTCGTCTTCATGCTGCCGCTTACCCTGGCCGCGGACGGCGACAAGGTCAGCCCGATGTGGCTGGTGTCGATCTACTTCCTGCAGACCGTCGGTGAGCTCTGCCTCTCCCCGGTCGGCCTGTCGGTCACCACGAAGATGGCTCCGGCGAAGTACGGCAGCCAGATGATGGGTGTCTGGTTCCTCGCCGTCACCGCGGGCGACTGCACCACGAGCCTGCTGTCGCTGGCGGGCGTCGATCTGAACAGGACCGGCATGGTGGGCCTGGAGGCGGCACTCGCGATCGTCGCGGCGTTCGCGATCTGGATGTACCGCAAGAAGGTCGTGGAGCTCATGGGCGACGTGCGCTGACGCACGGCTCCCGCACCGTCCACGGCACAAGGGCCGCCGCACCGTCGACCGGTGCGGCGGCCCTTGTGGGTCCACCTCGTGCCGGTGAACCTCGTGCCCGTGAGCCTCGTGCCGGTGAATCTCGTGCCGGTGTTACGTGAGCGGGCTCACCTGGTGCCGCGCAGCCTGCGCCACGGGGTGAAGGTGAACACGGCGCCGCCCAGCAGGATCGCCGTCCCCGCGACCAGGCCGAGTGCGCGCAGGGTGCCGTTGTCCTCGGCCCCGGTGGCGGCCAGTCCGCCGCCGGAGGCCGTGCCGCCGGCCGCGGAGCCGGTGGAACCGCTGGAGCCCGCCGTGGTGGAACCGGAGGCGCCGCCCTGCTGGGCGGTGGTGTCGAGTTCCAGTGACGGGGTCACCGATCCCGTGACCTTGCAGGGGATGTTGATCTTCGAGCCGCCCAGGGTGACATCGATCGTCAGGGTGCCGGGGCTGAGCGTGGACTTCCCGGACGCGCCCGGCTTGTAGGTGCCGGTCATGTCGGACAGGTCGACCGGCTTGCCCTGCTCCAGCGGCGCGGCGTTGGCCGGTCCGGTGACCTTCACCGAGCCCTTGTCGGCGCCGCCGATGACGACGTCCATGGACGGCTTGAGCGCACCCGCGGGCAACGCGGCCGGGC
Organism: Streptomyces sp. NPDC047515; assembly: GCF_040643055.1. NCBI lineage: Bacteria > Bacillati > Actinomycetota > Actinomycetes > Kitasatosporales > Streptomycetaceae > Streptomyces > Streptomyces sp. NPDC047515. The sequence goes on along the minus strand of NZ_JBEYTM010000025.1, from coordinate 43,510 downwards.
TGTCCATCACGCCCTTGGCCGTCTTGACCGTGAGCGCGTAGCTCCCGCCGCTCTTCTTGGCGTTGATCGTCACCTTGGAGGCGATGTCGGCCGGTCCGGGGGACGTGCAGGTGAAGTGGACCGAGACCTCCTTGCCGGGGAAGTCGGTCTGACCGCTGCCGCCGCCGGAGCCCGAGGTGGCGCCGCCCGCGGTCGTGGAGCCGGACGACGTGCCGCCCGCCGCGGTCGTGGAGCCGGACGACGTGCCGCCCGCCGTGGTCGAGCCCGAGGTCGTACCACCCGCCGTCGTGGAACCGGAGGTGGAGCCGGAGGACGTACCCCCCGCCGTCGTGGATCCGCCGCCGTCCGTGACCTCGATGGTCGCGCCCGGCTGCACGGTCTCCTTCGGGGAGCACTTGGTGTCGGTGGAGATCGGCTTGGAGACGTTGATGTTGTACGCGTCCGGTGTGAGCGTGATTTCACCGGCCTTCTCCAGCTTCAGTGTGCCCTTCATGTCGGGCAGCACCATGGCGCTGTTCTTCGGGATCGGCGGGTTCTGCCGCGGCCCCTCCATCTGGAGGGTGCCCGTGGCCGCCCCGCCCACCTTGATCGTGCCGGTCGGCTTGACCGTGTCCTTGTCCAGATCGAGCACGTCGGGGTTCTTGGAAGCGGCCTCGACCGTCTTCCACACCACCTCGACGGTGTCCCCGACCTTGGCCTCGGCGGGCGCGGTCAACTGCACCACGGTGGTGCCCTGCACGGCCGGCAGCCCGGAGATGGCCGGGGGGATGCACTCCGTGCTGTACGAGATGTCGGCGGCCTGGGCCGGGCTCGCGGCCAGCAGCAGGCCCGCGCCGCCGAGCATCATCGCGACTCCTGCCGCGACCGTCCTGCGTTGCGTACTCACGAATGTCCCTTCGTCGTCGGTCTGTTCTCTGACGGTGCGGAATCCGGTGTGAACCACGGCAGCGTGGCCGTCGTGGTCGTGGGCGCGGCGGCGGGGCCCTCGGCGGGCCCCGCCGGGCGGCGCAGCTTCGGGAGCCTGGCGGTCACCTCGGTGAGTTGCGGGGGGCGACGGCGTCCGGAACGGGCCGGGGTGCGCGCGGAGCGGGGGCGTACCTTGTCGACGATCGCCATGCCGATGCGGAACACCGCGGCCGGTACGACGACGCACAGCAGGATCCAGAACAGCGTGACGCCCCAGGGGCGGCCGACCCCCCACGGCTGCTCGGCCAGGACCTTGCCGCCGTACTTCAGCGAGATCTGGTAGTCGCCGTGGGCGCCCGCCGTCAGTTCGACCGGCAGCTTGATCTGCGCCTTGCGGCCGGACTCGATGGTGCCGCGCCACTGCCGCTCCTCCCACTGCGGGGCGAAGACGCCGTGCGCGGTGCCGACCCGGAAGACCGGATCCTTGACGGGGGCGGAGCCCAGGTTGCCCACGGTGAAGACCAGTTGTCGGGAGGGCGGGGCGCCGAACCAGGTGAGAATGGAGCTGTCGCCCTCCAGCCGGGTGGTGGCCAGCACCGCGAGCCTGCCGCCTCCGGTCTCCTTCGGCAGCGCGGCGACCGGGTGGCCCGCGACGACGAACACGGCGTCGGCGGTGGCCTGTTCTCCGGTGACGGTCGCGACATGGACCACACAGGGGCAGGGCACGGGCGGCTCGGTGACCGGCATCTTCTTGCTGAAGGCGCCCGCAGTGCCGGTGGTGACGGCTCGGCCCTCGGCGTTGGCGCAGGAGTTGGTGCCGCCGATCACCCCGCGGTCGGGGGTGGACCGCCCGCAGATCAGCATCATCAGCAGCGTGTTCGGACGCCAGCCGCTGCCCTTGACGGTGATGTCACCGCCCTTGCCCGCCTGCTGCTTGGAGAGGGTGACCGAGGGCTTCGGGTCCGCGGCCCTCGTACCCGCCGCGACGGCGCCGGTCGCACAGAGCATCAGCAGGGCGGGCAGCAGTACGCCGAGCAGCGCGGCGGCCCACCGGTGCACGCCGCGGCGCAGTGGTGCCGGTCCGGCCTGTCCAGTCACGATTCCGCTCCCGCCTTCACCAAGTGCCTGCTTTCCGCGTGCTGTTGTTCGTCCGAGGGCGGTCCGGGGCGGCCGTCGTCGGCTCCGTCGTCGGCTCCGTCGGACGGCCGTCCGCGCGAGCGCCGGAGCCGGTACGCGTACGCTCCCGCCGCGACGGCGGCCAGGATCAGCAGCGCGCCGCCGGTCACCGGCAGCCAGGGGACGAAGACCGCACGGGCCGCCGCCTCGCTGTGCGCGCCGCCCGCCGCCGTGACGCGTAGCCGGACGGTCGCCGAGTCCAGGGCCGGGGCGTCCCGCCAGGGTTCGGCGAGCCTGACGCGCTGTCCGGGCAGCAGTTCCACCGGCGGCGTGCGGGCCTCGCGCCGCAGCAGCGTCCCGAACACCCCTTCGGCGCCGACGGTGATCCGCGGGGCCAGCACCGTGTTTCCGCGGTTGACCAGCGTGTAGTGGATCGTCCGCCCGGACACGCTCACGTCCTCGACGGTGAGCGCGGCCAGCGTCGGCCCGCCCACCCGCAGCTGGATCCGTACGCCCACCGAGCGGTCGCCGCCGCGTACGACGATCGCGCCGGGGTGGTCGCCCGGCGTCGCGCCCGTCGGCACCGTGACCGCGAACGGCACATCGGCGCGGGTACGGGCCGGCACGGTCACCTCGGCGGCGGCGGTCCGCAGCCAGGCACCGGTCCCGGTGGAGCCCGTGCCGCGGCGTACCCCGAAACCGCCGTCCTCGGTGTTGTACGCGTCGGCACCGCTCAGCCGCACGGTGAGCGGCGCCGTACCGGGGTTGGTGACGGAGAGCCGGTCCTGGAGGACGGCGCCGGGCGAGCCCTCCAGATAGAAGTACGGTCTGCCCTCGCCCGCCCCAAGACCGCTCACCGCGGGCCGGGCCGTCCACGCGGCGGCGTCCCCGGGCATCGGCGTCCGGGCCGCGGCACCGGCCACCGGCGTCATGGCGAGGACGAACAGCACTACGGTGAGGGCGAGTCGGGCGGCGTGACCGGGCGGCGACGGCATGGGCGGCTCCCTTGTGCGTGACGGCGGCTGGCTCGTGGGCGGCCGGGGCCTTTTCGGATCCGTCCCGATCCGAAGAAACGCCCCACTGCCCTATCGGCCCACGGCCCCCTGCCCGCGCCTGGTCAGCCAGAGCACTCCGGCCGCGCCGGTCAGCAGCACCGTGCCCCCGAGCGTGCCGAGCGCCACGGCCGAGTCGAGCGGGCCGGTCTTCGGCAGCTGCCCGCCGTTGTCCGCCGGGGTGCTCTGCGCGTTGCCCGCGGCCGTCACATCGAGCTGGAGCGACGGCCCCGGGTTGTTGGAGGGCGTACAGGTCGTGGTCGTACCGAGCGCCTTGATGGTGAGCACACCGGCGGTGAAGTCGACCTTGCCGCTCTTCTTCGGCGTGTACGTACCCGACAGATCGCTGATCTTGATGGGGGTGTTGGCGGGTATGGCCGCGGAGTTCGACGCCCCGGAGACCTGGACCTGGCCCGGGTCGGCGCCCCCGACCTTGATGACCGCGCTGGGGTTCATCGCCCCCTTGCCCAGCTCGACGGGGCTGGACGACACGCCCTTCTGGAAGGACATCGTGAGCTTGTAGCCACCGCCGCTCTTGACGCTCTTGATGTCGATCGGAGACACGGCGCTCTTGTCGCCGATCGGGGTCTTGCACTGGTAGTCGACGTCCACGACCGTGGCGTGGGCGGCGGGCGCGGCCATCAGCACCACCGTGCCCGCCAGCGCGGACGCCAGCGCGAGAGCTGTTCGCTTCTGGTAGGACACCTTGAGTTCCCCTCATGCCGGAAGTCGCCGCGCGCCGTCTCTCACCGACGCAAGTTACTGACGACACATCAGATCGGGCGCTCAAGGTACGCCTGGGGCCTTGTGGAGGGAAGACAAAGAGCGCGCCGATCCGGCGCGCTCTTCGAAGGTGCACATGCGGGGCCCCGCACCCCAGGGCCCGACGGGGTGCCGGGCGTCGCGCGCCCGGCAGGATGCGCCGGACGCGACCGAAGGGCTGTCCCGTGATCCCTGGCGGGCGCGCGACAACAGCTACGGCACCTCGCCGCGTTGTCGGAACATCCGCATGCATCCACTATGTGGACGTTCCTCCGCCTTGCGACCACCGCATCCGACGCCGCGCGCCGATCCACCACGGATGACGGGACAGCCCTCAGGCGGGGGCGGCCAGCTCCGCCCAGACGGTCTTGCCGGCCCGGTCCGCCACCCGCAGGACGCCCCAGTCCAGGCAGAGCCGCTGCACGATGAACATGCCGTGCCCGCCGGGCCGCCCGGCCCGGTGCGGGGTGCGCGGCGCGGGCTGGCCCGCGCCCGAGTCGACGACCTCCACCCGCAGCACCTTCGCCGTGCAGGCGATACGCAGTTCCTCGGGGCCGTCCGCATGCAGACAGGCGTTGGTGACCAGCTCGGAGACGACCAGCAGGACATCCTCGGCGGCGGCGCGTCCGTCGGCGCTCGACGCGGGAAGCCAGCCCCAGTCATGGAGGGCCTGGCGGGCAAAGTCGCGAGCCGTCGGCACGATGCCGGCGATTCCCCGCAGCGACAACGTGCGCCACTGCCGCTCGGCCGGCTCGGGGGGTGCCGCGCCGGCGTCCGCGTTCTCGCGTGCGCCCGCTCCGGCGTCCCCCGGCTCGCGGCCGAGGTCGCCCGGCGGATGCTGCCGGGTGGTGCTCATCAGCGCTTCACCTCACCGATTCACCATGTCACCATCGAACAGTTACAAGTACAGATACAGAGTGCGCGGGTCACCCGAGGGCCCCGCCGGGTGTCTTCTGCCCGGCCGAATCGTGACAACACCCACTTCACCCACGTGGACCGCGTGACACGGGCAACACAGGAGGCACCCGGGCCGCGGAACACGCCACGATCAGGCGTCCAGGGCCTCTTCGAGGGAGTCGTGGACGGTGAAGACCGCCTCGGCCCCGGTGATCTCGAAGACCCGCGCCACCACCGGCAGCATTCCGGCCAAATGCACCCCTCCCCCGGCCGCCTCCGCCTTGAGGCGGGCACCGAGCAGCACATTGAGCCCGGTGGAATCACAGAATTCGAGTCGCGAGCAGTCGACCACCAGGCGTACTCGCCCTTGTTCGACCGCGTTCTCCAGGGGCTCCCGCAGCAGATCCGCCGTGTGGTGATCCAGCTCACCCACCGGCGTCACGACCTCGCTGCACCCCTCGGTGCGGGCCTCGACCTGAAGCCGACCCCGGTTCGCACTGCCGACCGTCCCGCGGTCCATGACCGTCCCTCTTCGCCGTTCGTCACTGCCTGCGTCTCTGCGTATGCAGATTCGTTGTAGCTGTCGCTCACGTCACTGAAACAGTACGCGTTCCGTACGCCACGCGGTACCCGAAGACCTCAACAAACCGGACATATAGCCCCAATTGGAGCTTGTAACTGCCTGTCCGAACCGGGTAAGGGTAGGGGGACACCCAAAACACGGCCGGCTTCGGAGGCGCCGCTTCACCGCAGGAACACGTATGGGCATCGGCAGCCATATGCCGAGAACGATGGAGGAGACCATGTCACCCCGGCTCGACGCACCGCGCACGCACGACGCGACGTCAGCATGTCCTCAGGGACCGACCCCCTCGGACTCCCCTGCCGCGAACGCCGGAGACGGCACGCGCAACAGCGACATCAGCACCATCGGCGCGGACACCACCGCCGGCCTCGACGACCACGGCGTCACCGTCGGTCTCGAAGGACTTCCCGAGATCCCGCCCTACGACGAGGTGGGGCCGCTGGACGCCAGGGCCCTGTCGAAGACGCTCTTCGAACGGCTCGAATCCCTCGAAGAGGGCACCCACGAGTACGCGTACGTCCGCAATACGCTCGTCGAACTGAACCTGGCCCTGGTCAAGTTCGCCGCCTCCCGGTTCCGTTCCCGCAGTGAACCGATGGAGGACATCGTCCAGGTCGGCACCATCGGCCTGATCAAGGCGATCGACCGCTTCGAGCTCAGTCGGGGCGTGGAGTTCCCGACGTTCGCGATGCCGACCATCGTCGGTGAGATCAAGCGCTTCTTCCGTGACACCAGTTGGTCCGTGCGCGTCCCGCGCCGGCTGCAGGAGCTGCGGCTCGACCTGGCCAAGGCGGGCGACGAGCTCGCCCAGCAGCTGGATCGTTCACCCACCGTGGGCGAGCTCGCCGACCGCCTCGGCATCACCAACGACGAGGTCGTCGAGGGCATGGCCGCGAGCAACGCGTACACCGCGAGTTCGCTGGACGCCAAGCCCGAGGAGGACGACCACGAAGGCGCGCTGGCCGACCGCATCGGCTACGAGGACCACGGACTCGAAGGCATCGAGTACGTCGAGTCCCTGAAGCCGCTGATCGCCTCGCTGCCAGGCCGTGACCGAACGATCCTCTCGCTCCGGTTCGTCGCCAACATGACGCAGTCGGAGATCGGTGAGGAGCTGGGCATCTCGCAGATGCATGTGTCGCGGCTGCTCTCCCGCACACTGGTCAAGCTCCGCAAGGGGCTGACGCTGGAGGAATGACGGGCAGCTCGCGTGCCCGCGGAACACCCGCGCGCGGCATACCGCGAGCCCCCCTTGCGGAAGGACCCGCGTCGGCAACGAGCGGGTCCTTCCGCATGTGTGACGCCGTGTCACGGGCGCCGGATGAGCGGGCTCCCGGCCACCCTGGGCGGATTTCGACGGGCTCCCGACCGCAGGGGCGCCGGATGCGCGGGCCCCAGCCGCACGGGTGCCGGTTCCACGGGCTCCCGGCTGCGGCGGCACGGACTCAGACGACGCGTTCGCCGTGCTGCCAGACCGCGTGGACCAGGGGGACGCCCGGCCGGTAGGCGAGGTGGACATGGCTGGGTGCGTCGAGGAGGACCAGGTCGGCGCGGGCGCCGGGGGCGATGCGGCCGATGTCCGTACGGCGCAGGGCCGCCGCGCCGCCCGCGGTGGCGGACCAGAGGGCCTCGTCCGGGGTCATGCCCATGTCGCGTACGGCGAGGGCGATGCAGAAGGGCATGGAGGACGTGAACGACGAGCCCGGGTTGCAGTCGGTGGAGAGCGCGACGGTGGCGCCCGCGTCGAGGATGCGGCGGGCGTCCGGCCAGGCGGCGCGGGTGGAGAACTCGGCGCCGGGGAGCAGGGTGGCGACGGTGTTGCCGTGGGCCAGGGCGTCGATGTCCGCGTCGGTGAGATGGGTGCAGTGATCGGCGGACGCGGCGTCGAGCTCGACGGCGAGCTGGACGCCGGGGCCGTGGCCGAGCTGGTTGGCGTGGACGCGGGGGTGCAGGCCCTTGGCCCGGCCGGCGGTGAGGACGGCGCGGGCCTGGTCCCCGTCGAAGGCCCCCTTCTCGCAGAAGACGTCGACCCAACGGGCGTACGGGGCACAGGCGTCGAGCATCGCTCCGGTGACCAGGTCGACGTAGCCGGCCGGGTCGTCGGCGTAGTCCGGGGAGACGATGTGGGCGCCGAGGTAGGTGACCTCCTCGGTGTGCCGGGCGGCGATACGCAGGGCGCGGGCCTCGTCCTCGACGGTGAGGCCGTAGCCCGACTTCGTCTCGATGGTGGTGGTGCCCTGGCGCAGCGCCTCGGCGAGGTAGCGCGCGACGTTGGCGGAGAGTTCTTCGTCGGTGGCGGCGCGGGTGGCCGCGACCGTGGTCCTGATGCCGCCCGCGCTGTAGGCGCGGCCGGACATCCGGGCGTTGAACTCCTCGGTGCGGTCGCCCGCGAACACGAGGTGGGAATGGGAGTCCACGAAGCCGGGGATCGCCGCCCGGCCGCCCGCGTCGACGGTGTTGTCAGTGGCGGGTGCTTTGCTTGACTCACCGGTCCAGACGACCCGGTCGCCCTCGATGACGACGGCCGCGTCCTGGATCAGACCCAGGGGGGAATCCGCGCGGAGGGAGGGGTCGTTGGTAACCAGACTGGCGATGTGGGTGATGGCGGTCGTCGTCATGGGGAGACTGCTCTCCTTGGGGATCGGCTTGCGGGGCGGCCTGTGGCAGGGCCTGCGGGGAGCGGGTCGGGACGCCGCCCCTCATCTCGGTCTCGGGGCCGGAGGCGCCGCCCCCGAGCCCCCCGGATCCAGGGGGCTCGGGGGCGGCGATCCGTGGGCCGGGAGACCGGGGATCGCCGGTCTCCGGGCCGGCTCGTTCAGCGGTGGAGTGCGGCGATCGCCGAAGCGAGCGCCGCGGGGACATCCTCGACCAGCGTGTGCCGCCCGTCGCGGACGGTGTGCCGGCCTGCCACGACCGTGTGCCGCACATCGGCTGCGGAGGCGGCGAATACAGCTGTCTCGGCAGCCAGCCGCGGCACCGGCCCCGCTGTTCTGACGGAGTCCAGGGCGACGGTCGTCAGGTCGGCGGGGGCCCCCGGTTCGAGGATGCCCGCCTCGGGCCGGCCGAGCGCGGCATGTCCGTCGACGGTCGCGGCGCGCAGCAGGGCGGCCGCCGTCCAGTGACCGCGCGCCCGGGTGCGCAGGCGTTCGTCGAGCTCCATCGCCCGAGCCTCCTCGAAGAGGTCGATCACGGCGTGGCTGTCGCTGCCCAGGGAGAGCGGCGAGCCGGCGCGCTGGAGGGCCGCGGCGGGACCGATTCCGTCGGCGAGGTCGCGTTCCGTGGTCGGGCACATGCAGGTGCCCGTCGCCGAGGCGCCGAGGAGCGCGATGTCCTCACCGGTCAGATGGGTGTTGTGGATGCCGGTGGTGCGCGGGCCGAGGACGCCGTGATCGGCGAGCAGCCGGGTGGGGGTGCAGCCGTGGGCGACGAGGCAGGCGTCGTTCTCCGCGGTCTGTTCGGAGAGGTGGACGTGGAGCGGGGCCTGCCGCTCCTCGGCCCACGCGGCCACGGTGGCGAGCTGCGCGGCCGGGACGGCGCGCACGGAGTGGACGGCCGCGCCGATCAGGGCGTGGTCGCCGCCCTTGAGGAGGGAAGCGCGTTCCGCCCAGGCGTCGGCGGTGGTGTCGGAGAAGCGGAGCTGGTGGTGGTCGGGCTGCTGGTACTGGGTGGGGCGCCGGCCGAATCCGGCGGAGAGATAGGCGGTGTCCAGCAGCGTGATCCGGATACCGGCCTCGCCCGCGGCCGCGATCAGCGCCTCGCCCATGGCGTTCGGGTTGTCGTAAGGGGTGCCGCCCGGCGCGTGGTGCAGATAGTGGAATTCGCCGACCGCGGTGATGCCGGCCAGGGCCATCTCGGCGTACACGGCACGGGCGAGGTCGTAATAGGAATCGGGGGTGAGCCGGGCGGCGATCTGGTACATGGTCTCGCGCCAGGTCCAGAAGGTGCCGGAGCCGACCTGGACGGTGGAGCGCAGGGCACGGTGGAAGGCGTGCGAGTGGGTGTTGGCGAGCCCGGGGAGGGTGAGTCCGCGCAGCACGGTGGCCCCCGGCGGCGGGGTGGCGACGCCGGTGCGCACGCCCGCGACGATCCCGCCGGACACGTCCAGGGCTACGCCCGGCTCGACATGGGTGCCGAGCCAGGCGTGGGACAACCAGTACGTCACGGTGACGGGCCTGCCCGTCGGCTCCGTTGTCAGCTGCACGCGAGACCTTCCAGTACATCGGCGAGTGCGATCACCCCGGCCACGCAGTCGTCCTCGGCGGCGTGCTCGGCCGGCGAGTGCGAGATACCGGTGGGGTTCCGTACGAACAGCATGGCGGTCGGGACCGAAGCGGACAAAATACCCGCGTCGTGTCCGGCTCCGGTGCCGAGGACGGGTACGGCCCGGTCCACCTCGCCCCGGCCCCCGAGGATCTTGCCGAGTTCGTCGCGCAGGGCGTGCTCGAACTCCACGACGGGCGTGAAGGACTCCCGTACGACGTCGAGGTCGATCCCGGCCCGCTCGGCGTGTTCCCGGGCGGCCCGCTCGATGCCGCCGACCACGGCGTCGAGGCGGTCCTGGTCGGCGGCACGGGAGTCGAGCCAGCCACGGACGAGGGAGGGGATGGCGTTGACACCGTTCGGCTCGACGGCGACCTTGCCGAAGGTGGCGAGGGCTCCGGCGAGCTCCGCCTCGCGGCGCGCCGCCAGCACCGTCTCGGCGTACGTGAGCATCGGGTCGCGGCGGTCCGCCAGCCGGGTGGTGCCCGCGTGGTTGGCCTCGCCCCGGAAGTCGAACCTCCAGCGCCCGTGCGGCCAGATCGCGGAGGCGATGCCGACCGGGTCGCCGGTGAGGTCGAGGGCGCGACCCTGCTCGACATGGAGCTCGACGAACGCGCCGATGCGGGCGAGCCGTTCGGGGTCGGGGCCGATGGCGTCCGCGTCGTATCCGGCCGCCTCCATGGCCTGCGGCAGCGTGATGCCGTCGCCGTCGCGGAGCCGGTGGGCCGCCTCGACGGCCAGTTGTCCCGCCGCGAGCCGGGAGCCCACACAGGCCAGTCCGAAACGGGCCCCCTCCTCGTCGCCGAAGTTGCTGATGGCCAGCGGCCGGGTGAACTCAGCTCCCCTGCGGCGGAGTTCGTCGAGCGCGGCGAAGGAGGAGACCACGCCGAGCGGCCCGTCGAAGGCGCCGCCGTCCGGCACGGAGTCGAGGTGCGATCCGGTGACGACGGCGTCCCCGGCCAGGGGGTCACCGAGCCAGGCCCACTGATTGCCGTTCCGGTCGACCTCATGGGTGAGTCCGCGCGCCTCGGCCTGGGCGCGGAACCAGGCGCGGCAGTCGGCATCGGCCCCGGTCCAGGCGTAACGGCGGTAGCCGCCGCTGTCCTGATGCCGGCCGATGGGTGCCAGCTCCCGCCACATGGCCCGGAACGACGCTCCGGCCCCGGACGGCCGGATTCCGGCGTCTGCCACGGCCCCGGCTGTGACCCCGGACTGCCGGGTGCCCCCCATGGCCGCAGCCCCGGCTCCCGCCCCGGACGGCCGAGTCCCGGCCCCGGACGAGGGGACGCCACCACTGCGGCTTCCGCCCGCGGCTCCGGCCCCGGACGGCTCGCTCATCGTTCGTCCTCCGTCATCGGTACGCGCACGCCCTTGTCCGCGGCGACCGACTCGGCGATGTCGTAGCCGGCGTCCACGTGCCGGATGACGCCCATGCCCGGGTCGTTGGTGAGCACACGGCGGATCTTCTCGCCCGCCAGCTTCGTACCGTCGGCGACGGTCACCTGCCCGGCGTGGATGGAACGCCCCATCCCGACGCCGCCGCCGTGGTGGATGGAGACCCAGGAGGCCCCCGACGCCACGTTGACCATGGCGTTCAGCAGCGGCCAGTCGGCGATCGCGTCGGACCCGTCGAGCATGGCCTCGGTCTCCCGGTACGGGGAGGCCACGGAGCCGCAGTCCAGGTGGTCGCGCCCGATGGCCAGCGGAGCGGCCAGTTCACCGCTCGCCACCATGTCGTTGAACCGCTCACCGGCCCGGTCGCGCTCGCCGTAGCCGAGCCAGCAGATCCGGGCGGGCAGTCCCTGGAAGTGGACGCGTTCACCGGCCATCTTGATCCAGCGGTGCAGCGACTCGTTCTCCGGAAAGAGTTCGAGCATCGCCTTGTCGGTCTTGTGGATGTCCGACGCCTCGCCGGACAGGGCGGCCCAGCGGAACGGCCCCTTGCCCTCGCAGAAGAGCGGCCTGATGTAGGCGGGCACGAATCCGGGGAAGTCGAACGCCCGGTCGTATCCGGCGAGTTGGGCCTCACCGCGGATCGAGTTGCCGTAGTCGAAGACCTCGGCCCCGGCGTCCATGAAGCCGACCATCGCCTCGACGTGCCTGGCCATCGACTCCCGTGCGCGCTGCGTGAAGTCGGCGGGCTTCTCGGCGGCGTACGAGGCCATGTCGTCGAAGTCGACACCGAGCGGGAGGTAGGAGAGCGGGTCGTGCGCGCTGGTCTGGTCGGTGACGATGTCGATCGGCGCGCCCTCGGCGAGCATCCGCGGCAGCAGCTCCGCCGCGTTGCCCAGCAGACCGATGGACAGCGGTTTACGGGCGTCACGGGCCTCGGTGGCCAGCTGGAGTGCGTGCTCCGGGGAGTCGGCGCGCACGTCCAGGTAGCGGTGCTCGATCCGGCGCTCGATGGCACGCGGATCGCAGTCGATGCAGATCGCGACGCCGTCGTTCATGGTCACGGCGAGCGGCTGGGCGCCGCCCATACCGCCGAGTCCGGCGGTCAGGGTGATCGTTCCGGCCAGCGTCCCGTTGAACTTCTTGGCCGCGACGGCGGCGAACGTCTCGTACGTGCCCTGCAGGATGCCCTGCGTACCGATGTAGATCCACGATCCGGCGGTCATCTGGCCGTACATGGTGAGCCCGAGCGCCTCCAGGCGGCGGAACTCCTCCCAGTTCGCCCAGTCGCCCACCAGGTTGGAGTTGGCGATCAGGACCCGCGGCGCCCACTCGTGGGTCTGCATGACGCCGACCGGACGCCCGGACTGGACGAGCATCGTCTCGTCCTGCTTGAGCGTCCGCAGTGTGCGCACCATCGCGTCGAACGAGCGCCAGTCGCGGGCCGCCTTGCCGGTGCCGCCGTAGACGACGAGCTTGTCGGGATGCTCGGCGACCTCGGGGTCGAGGTTGTTCTGCAGCATGCGCAGAGCGGCCTCCTGCTGCCATCCCAGGGTGCTCAGTTCCGTACCGCGCGGCGCCCGTACGGGGCGGGGTCCTGACATGGCGATGCCTCCTCGTGTATGTAAATCTTCTATTCACATACTGATGAACTGAATACTCATAGTCAACAGCTTCGCGCCGACACCGTGGAGCGACGACACCCGCCCCCTGTGTGCTGGGACGTTCCGGCACAGCTCCCGCGCCCTCCGAAGATCCTTCGTACCTGTGTCCGAAGATCCGTTGCGCATGTACCTATGGAAAATGCCAGAACTCCCGCCCGGCGCGGGCACGTTGCGTAGCCTCTGGGTCACAGCCGTACGCCACGTCGGGAGGGGAGTGCGCGTGCCCGGAATCGACGAGTGCCTGCTCGAAGTCATGAGGCTGCCCGGCGCCCGCGGCGCCGCGGTGGTCGACTGGACGAGCGGCCTCGCCCTCGGCACCATCGGCGAATCGCCCAACGGCGACCACGAGGCCACCGCCGCGGAGACCGCCGAGGTCGCGAGGATGGCGGCCGAGCAACCCGCCTTCGCCCTGGAGGCGACCGGTCCGTCGGCCGCGTTGCCGGACGAGGCGGTTGGCGGATCGCCACCCCCCGTCGAGGACGTCATCGTCACCACCCGCACCGGGTACCACATCCTCCGTTTCGTCGAGACCGCCTTCGACAGCAGCGTCTTCGTCCATCTCTGGCTCGATCGCGCGGAGGGCAATCTGGCTCTCGCCCGGATCCGGCTGGGCAAAATGGCCGAGCGGCTGGTCCTGGCGTGAGGACGGCCACCCCCGCCGACGTCACGGCCCTCTCCCCCATGCTGCGGCGCCTCGCCGCCGAGCGCGCCACCGGCGCCCTGATCCGCGACCACGGCACCCTCTACCTCGCCGAGGGCCAGGTGGTGCACGCCGAAAGCCCGGCGACCCCCGGCATCGACATCCTGCTCACCACGGGCGGCGCCCTGCATCGCGACGGCTGGTGGGAGGCGGTCACGAGGGCGGGCGCCGGACAACGGGTCGGCCGCCATCTGGTGGACAGCGGGAGGGTGCCGGCCGGGACGCTGGAGCTGTGTCATCTGGGCGCGCTGTACGACGCCGCGTTCTTCGCGCTGGCGCCCACCCGGGCCCCGGCACGCTTCCGCCACGGGGTCTCGCACTGGATCGGCACCGTCCGCCCCGTCCCCGTCGACGCCGTGCAGCGCGAGACCTTCCGGCGCCGCGAGCTGCTGGAGCGGATCTGGCCCGACGCGATGACCGACAGCGGACCGCTGGTGCGGACGGACCGTTCCGTCGACGCACCCGTTCCGCCGGGCCGGCGCCGCGTGCTCGATCTCGTGGACGGGGCGCGTACCGCGTCGGACATCGCCCAGGAGCTGGGCAGGCCGGCGTTCCACGTCCTGGTCGGTCTGCGGCGCCTGGCCGCGGCCGGACTGGTCGAGGCGGTACGGAAGCCGTCGGCCGCGACCGATTCCGGCCGGATCCCGCTTCCCGAGGTCACGGCCGACCCCGACGTCGCCCTGCTGCGCCGGCTCCGAGACGCATTGGAGGCCCTGTGATACGCGCGCTCAGACAGCGTGCCGGAAGGAGACAGCTGATGGTGCCCGAGGCCGAAGTGCAGGATGTCCTGGCCGAGCTCCAGCGGTTACGGGCCCGGGTCCCGCTCCTTTCCGGCGCCCTGGCGGCCAGCACCGACGGTCTCATCCTGGCCCATGACACCCCGGGCATGGAGGCGGAGGGTGTCGCCGCACTGACCGCGGCCGCGCTCGGCGTCGCGATCCGGATGGCGGACGCGACCGGCCGGGGTGGCTTCCGTGAACTTCTCGTACGCGGCGAGACCGGCTACATCGCGACGTACGCCGCGGGCTCCTCGGCCATCCTCACACTGCTGGCCGAGGACCGGATCAACGTCGGCAGGCTCCATCTGGAGGGCCGCCGGGCGGGCGCCCGCATCGGCGAACTGATCGACACCGCGATGGAACGCGCCGCGCACCCGGCACCCCCGGCCCGCGCCCCCGAACAGCCCACCCCGCAGCCCGGCCCGCTGCCGCGCCGCACGTAACACCACATGCCCCGGAGACAACCCAAGGAGCCGGTCGACCCGGCCGGCCAGGAAAGGAAACGACTGCACATGGCGAACACCGAAGCGTCACTCAAGGAAGCGATGTCATCCATCGAGGGCACCGTCGCTGTCGCCCTCGTCGACTACACCAGCGGAATGGCGCTGGGCACCCTCGGCGGCGGCAAGGACTTCAACCTGGAGGTCGCGGCGGCGGGCAACACCGATGTCGTACGCTCCAAGCTCCGCACCATGGAACACCTCGGGCTCAAGGACGAGATCGAGGACATCCTGATCACGCTCGGCACCCAGTACCACCTGATCAGGCTGCTCAAGGCCCGTGGCAGCAACGGTCTTTTCCTGTACCTGGTGCTGGACGCGCAACGCGCCAACCTGGCAATGGCCCGCCACCAGCTGAAGCGGATCGAGACCGAGCTGGAGGTCTGACCCGGCGGCCTCAACGGTGACGCCGCGCCCCGCCGGGCGCGGCGTCACCCGCCATCGGCCCGGTGGTGCGATACCCCTTCACCTGCTTGCCCGCGGGCCGCCCGCGCTCCACCCAGTCGGTCCGCACCCAGTACAGGACGTCGTCCCGGCGCTCGCGCTGCCCGATCCTGACGGCCTTGAGCCACAGTCCGGCCCCCGCCCCCGCGAGGACCAGGCCGCCGGCTCCGGGCAGCAGGAAGGCACTCGCCACCGCCACCAGGAACGCCCCGAGCAGCCACCACCGGTGCCCGCGCCGCCAGTTGCGTACGGTCACGGCCCGGTCCTGGAGGAAGTCGGACCGTCCGGCGCGGGTGGCGCCCCCGGCCAGTTCCGCGTACCGCCGGCCGCGTTCGAGCGCCACCGCGGCCGCCGTGATCAGGAACAGCGCCGCCCCGGCCAGCAGCCCGATCCGGCGCCCGGTGAGTCCCGGCACCAGTGCGCCGATCGCCGCGGCGAGCAGCCCCGGCCACCACAGCGGTGCGGCTCCGGCCCGTACGATCACGGCCACCCTCGCCAACGACTGCGCTCCGCGCCCCACGTCCGTACCCCTCTCCACAGCTCCTACTGGTCCTTCCGGGCCGGGAGATTAATAGCCGTACATGAGTGGTGTCTGAGAATCGTCGAGGCTGGTGGGGCCACCCTCGACACCTGATCCCCATCGGGCCGTCGCCACCGCCGTCACTCGACGAACAGCCCTCGCGCCACGGCCCTCGCATCGAACTCCTCCAGCCGCGCCTGCGCGTCGGGCAGGTCGTCGCACATCGCCTCCAGCAGCACCCGCCCCAGCAGCATCGGCGCACACGCGGTGTCGAAGGCGAGCCCGGTGCCGACGGCGGCCGGGATCAGCAGGTCGCTGTGCGCGGCCACCGGAGCGAACGCCGAATCGGCGACCGCCACCACGGCCAGGCCCTGTTCCCGGGCGTACGCGAGAGCGTCCACGACCTCCTTCGGGTGCCGGGGCAGCGCGAAGCAGATCAGCGCGGTGGCACCCGCCCGCCGCGCGGCGTCGATCCGGTCGTGCAGCATGCTGCCGCCCTCGTCGAGCACCCGCACATCGGGATGCACTTTGGCCGCGAAGTACCCGAACCCGCGCGCCTGCGAGGAGGCGGCCCGCAGGCCGAGCACCGGCAGCGGCCGGGAGGCCGCCAACAGCCTGCCCGCGCGTTCGACGGGCCCGGGGTCGGCGAGCAACTCGGCCAGATGCCGCAGATTCTCGATCTCGCCGAGGACGGCCTGCTGGTACTCGTTGTACGCGTCTTCTTCGCCGCCGCCCCCCGGTACGGACTCGGCGGGGGCGACCTCCCGCAGGTGTCTGCGGAGCGCCGGATAGCCGTCGAACCCGAGTGCCACGGCGAACCGGGTGACGGACGGCTGGCTGACCCCGGCGAGTTCGGCCAGCTCCACGCTCGACAGAAACGGCGCGTCCCCGGCCCTGCGCACCATCGAGTGCGCGATGCGCCGTTGTGTCGGTGTCAGCCGGCGCCCCTCGAAGAGCTGCTGCAGTCGTGCGGCAGGGCTGCTCTCGCTCATACCGTCCCCCTCCAAAATCCCGTGTACTGGTCGAGCAGCTCCCCGGCCGCGACCTCTCCATCATCGGTGAGTGGCCGGGCCCGGCCCGCGGGGCCGACGGAGCCGGAAGCCCGGAAGGGGCCTGCGATCCCGGGCGGGGGGTCCCCGAAGTCCCCGGAGTCCGTCACATGGGACGACATCCTGCGCAAACGCGTCCTGTCCGGGCGCCTCATCTCACTCCTCGGGCCTCTGTAACCAGTGTTTTACTCCAAAGTATTGACAATCTATTCAAGGAAGAAGAAGTCTGCATGACTATATGCAGCCGGGGCGGCTGACGACCTTGATCGGTTCGGCGCGGTGGACGAGCGTTTCCCGAACGGCACCACGGCAGTTCACGACCTCGGCCTCAGCCTCAGGAAGGGAGCCCGACCCATGGCAGGCCTGCTCGAACAGCGCTCCATCGATGTCGTGCCGGACGACGAACGTCACGGCACCGCGTTCAGCCAGTTCACGCTCTGGCTCGGCGCCAATCTCCAGATCACCGCCGTCGTCACCGGCGCGCTCGCGGTCGTCTTCGGCGGCGGCGCGTTCTGGTCGGTCATCGGCCTGGCGCTGGGCAATCTGCTCGGCGGAGCCGTGATGGCCCTGCACTCCGCGCAGGGCCCGCGCCTGGGGCTGCCGCAGATGATCCAGTCCCGCGCGCAGTTCGGGGTCAAGGGCGCGGTGATTCCGCTGGCCCTGGTGATCGTGATGTACGTCGGCTTCTTCGCCAGCGGCAGCGTGCTGGCCGGTCAGGCAGTGGGGGAGCTCACCCACCTCGGCGAGACACCCGGCATCGTCATCTTCGCGCTGGTCACCGCCCTGATGGCGGCGATCGGCTACCGCGTCATCCACATGCTCGGCCGGGTCGCCGGGGTGATCTGCGCGGTCGCCTTCGTCTATCTCGGCATACGGCTGCTCGACCGCATCGATCTCGGAGCCGTCCTCGCCGACCGCGCCTTCGATCTGCCGATGTTCCTGCTCGCGGTCTCGCTCGCCGCGTCCTGGCAGTTGGCGTTCGGCCCGTACGTCGCCGACTACTCCCGCTATCTGCCGCGTACGACCAGTGCCCGCGCCACCTTCTGGTGGACTCTCTCCGGCTCGGCGCTCGGCTCCCAGTGGTCCATGGTCTTCGGCGTGCTGGTCGCGGCCACCGCCGGGGACGCCTTCCTGGCGGGCCAGGTCGGCTATGTCGTCGCCCTGGGCGGGACCGGCCTGATCGCCTCGTTCCTGTACTTCGTGATCGCGCTCGGCAAGCTGACCATCAATGTCCTGAACACCTACGGCGGCTTCATGTCGCTGGTGACCAGCATCAGCGGTTTCCGCGGTCAGAAGACCCTCTCCCCACGCGGCCGGGCTCTCTACATCACGGGCATCATGGTTGTCGGCACGGTCGTCGCCCTGCTCGGCAAGGACAGCTTCCTCGCCTCCTTCAAGGACTTCCTGCTCTTCCTGCTGACCTTCTTCACCCCGTGGTCGGCGATCAACCTGGTCGACTACTACCTGATCTCCCGGGAGCGGTACGACATCCCTGCCCTCGCCGATCCGCGCGGCCGGTACGGCGCATGGCGCTGGGACGCGCTGACGGTGTACGGGATCGGGCTGGTCGCCCAGCTGCCGTTCCTCGCGACGCACTTCTACACCGGACCGCTGGTCGGGCCGCTGGGCGGCGCGGACATCTCGTGGGTGGTCGGCCTGGTCGTACCGGCACTGCTGTACTGGCTGCTCGCCCGCCGCGACACCACGCACATTCCCGAGCACACGATCCTCCCCGCCCAGGCGGCCTCGGGCGAGGACAGCGGGGCCGGGACCACCGGTACGGCGGCCGCCCGCACGTAGCCGGAAGAGACACGCAGCCGGGAAAGAGGGGGGTTAGCCCCACTGACCCCGGCGCCACCGATTCGTACCGTCAAGGACATGGATACCCGTGACCCTGAGCTCAAGAACGAGCTCGATGCCACCCTGCACGCCCGTAGTGAGCTGGGTTCGGATTACGAGTCCGCGCTCGTCGAGTCCTTCCTGGAGAAGGTCGAGCAGCGCCTCGACACCACGCTCGATCGCCGCGTACGGCGTCATCTCGCCGAGCAGCAGGTGAGCGTCGCCAGGGGTGCGCGTACGCCGCAGCCCATGGGGAACTTCGGCGAACGCTACGGCTTCGGGATCATCTCGCTGGTCCTGGCCATCCCGCTGTCGGCGATCGGCGCCGCGGCCGCCCATACGGCGGGCCTGGTCGTCGTCTGGCTCGGGATCGTCGCTGTCAACGCCGTCCACGCTGCCCGGAACTGGCCCTGGTTCCAGCGCCGTCCCCGGCGCACGGAGTCCGACTGGGAGGACTGAGGGCCGCGGGAGGCCCGCGCCCGCGTTCAGGCGCACCTCGCGCACCACGCGCGTTCAGACGTGTATCGCGCATCGCGCGCGGGCGTACGGGTATGTCGCGGGGACCGCCGCACCCCTGGTTTCCCAGGGGGCGGGACGACGGCGGTCCCCGCGAGGGACACGGTCCGGGTCAGCGCCGGTCACCGCGTCCGGGCGACGGTGGAGGTCCGGGAGCCGCTCCGTAGTCCGTGTCGCCGTATCGGGTGCCGGCGGGTTCCCCCGCCGACACCCATCAATGTGCCGGACCCGTGTTAAGCCGGTGCTGCGCGTACGTGTCGTGCTCGTACCGATTTCACGAAGCCCGGCCTCGCGGGCCGTTACGCCTCGCCGGCCACCACGGCTCCCCGGCCGTTACGGCTTCCCGGTCGCCGCGTCCTTGGCGAGGAACGCCAGCAGGTCCTGCCGGCTGACCACGCCCTTCGGCTTGCCCTCCACCAGAACGATCGCGGCGTCCGCCGCGTTCGTGCCGCCGAGCACCGACATCAGGTCCTCGACCGGTTCGCCGGAGCCGACCTGCGGCAGCGGCGGCGACATGTGCTTCTCCAGCGGGTCGGAGAGGGAGGCGCGCTGCGCGAACAGCGCGTTCAGCAGCTCGCGTTCCACGACCGAGCCGATGACCTCGGCGGCCATCACGTCCGGGTGGCCCGCGCCCGGCTTCACGATCGGCATCTGCGAGACGCCGTACTCGCGCAGGACGTCGATCGCCTCGCCGACGGTCTCCTCGGGGTGCATGTGGACGAGCGTCGGGATCGGGCCGTCCTTGTGGTCGAGCACGTCGCCGACGCGCGCGGACGGGCCGGTGCCCTCCAGGAAGCCGTAGTCGGCCATCCACTCGTCGTTGAAGATCTTGCTCAGATAGCCGCGGCCGCTGTCGGGCAGCAGCACGACGACCACGTCGTCCGGGCCCAGCCGCTTCGCGACCTCCAGGGCGGCGACGACCGCCATGCCGCAGGAGCCGCCGACCAGCAGCCCCTCCTCCTTGGCGAGGCGGCGGGTCATCTGGAAGGAGTCCTTGTCGGACACGGCGACGATCTCGTCCGTGACCGTCCGGTCGTACGCGCTCGGCCAGAAGTCCTCGCCGACGCCCTCGACGAGGTAAGGCCGCCCCGAGCCGCCGGAGTAGACCGAGCCCTCCGGGTCCGCGCCGACGACCTTGACCGAGCCGCCGCTGATCTCCTTCAGGTAGCGGCCGGTGCCGGTGATGGTGCCGCCGGTGCCGACGCCCGCGACGAAGTGGGTGATCTTCCCGTCCGTCTGCTCCCACAGTTCGGGACCGGTGGTCTCGTAGTGGGAACGCGGGTTGTTCGGGTTGGAGTACTGGTCGGGCTTCCAGGCGCCGGGCGTCTCGCGGACGAGCCGGTCGGAGACGTTGTAGTACGAGTCGGGGTGCTCGGGATCAACGGCCGTCGGGCAGACGACGACCTCGGCACCGTAGGCGCGCAGCACATTGATCTTGTCCGTGGACACCTTGTCCGGGCAGACGAAGATGCACTTGTACCCCTTCTGCTGGGCGACGATCGCCAGGCCGACGCCCGTATTGCCACTCGTCGGCTCGACGATCGTGCCGCCGGGCTGCAGCTCGCCGCTCTGCTCGGCGGCCTCGATCATGCGCAGAGCGATGCGGTCCTTGACCGAACCGCCGGGGTTGAAGTACTCGACCTTGGCCAGGACCGTCGCCTGGATGCCGGCCGTCACACTGCGCAGCCTCACCAGCGGGGTATTGCCTACGAGACTGATCAACGAATCGTGGAATTGCACCGTGTACTCCGGGGTCTCCGAGATGGTCCGGCAAGGGTATGCGTACGGACGCGAGATTGGGCGAAGCGATTGAGCGGCGGTCGCCGCGGGGCAGTTAGCTGTATGTACGGCGGTACGGCAACGAGGAGGTGGACCGGACTGTGTCGAGGGCAAGGGTGGCACGGCGGATCGCGGCGGGCGCGGCCTACGGCGGCGGCAGCATCGGGCTGCTCGGCGCGGCGGCGGTAGGCGTACTGCTGGCGGAGGTCCAGCTGGCGAAACGGCAGGTGGGCGGTGGCGTCGCACCGGTGCCGCCGAGCGCGGACGGGCGGTACGGGGTGGCGTTCGCCGGCCCGGCGGACCCGTTGCAACTGGGGTTGCTGGGCGACTCGACGGCGGCCGGACAGGGAGTGCGCCGGTCCGGGCAGACCCCGGGGGCACTGCTGGCGTCGGGGCTCGCGGCGGTGTCGGAACGTCCGGTGGATCTGCGCAACGTGGCGCAGCCGGGCGCCCGGTCGGACGATCTGGAGCGGCAGGTCTCGCTGCTGCTCGCCGACCCGTCCCGTACGCCCGATGTCTGCGTGATCATGATCGGGGCCAACGATGTGACACACCGGATGCCCGCCACCCAGTCGGTGCGCTGTCTGACCACCGCGGTACGCAGGCTGCGTACGGCCGGTGCGGAGGTGGTGGTGGGCACATGCCCGGATCTCGGCACGATCGAGCCGGTCTATCAGCCGCTGCGCTGGCTGGCCCGGCGGGTGAGCCGGCAGCTGGCGGCGGCACAGACGATCGGTTCGGTCGAGCAGGGCGGGCGCACGGTGTCGCTGGGCGATCTGCTGGGGCCGGAGTTCGAGGCGAATCCGCGGGAGCTGTTCGGGCCGGACAACTACCACCCGTCGGCGGAGGGGTACGCCACGGCGGCGATGGCGGTCCTGCCCACGCTCTGCGCGGTCCTGGGGCTGTGGCCGGAGTCCGACCGGCTGGACGGTGCCCGGCGCGAGGACATGCTGCCGGTGGCCAAGGCGGCCTCCCAGGCGGCCAGGGAGGCCGGTACGGAGGTCACGGGGGCCCGAGCGCCCTGGGCGCTCCTCAAGCACCGCAGGCGGCGGCGTCTGCCCGCGGCCACGGAGCCCCATCCGCACCCGGAGACGCACGAGGAACCGGAGCCGGACGCGCACGAGGACCCACGCGTGGGCCCGCCCGCGGACTCGCGCACGGAGACACCTCTGGAGACCCCTGCGGAGACACACGGGGAACCGCACGGAGAGCCGCATGGACGGCCGGACGGGCGGTCGCGGGGCGGGACGGGCGAGGAGGCGAGCGAGGAGGTGAGCGAGGAGACAAGTGGGGAGACGCACAATCTCCCGGCCAATTGATCGACTGAGCGGTTGCTTAGAAAAGAGGTCGGCGTCACATGCGCTGCCCGGTGACCCAGCATCTACGTACAGGTAACTTCCAAGTCAGCACCTGCCAGAACCCGCCTTCCAGCCCTCATGGAGCCGCGTGATGCCCGAAGCCGTGATCGTCTCTGCTGCCCGTTCCCCCATCGGCCGGGCCTTCAAGGGTTCACTGAAGGACCTGCGCGCGGACGACCTGACCGCCACGATCATCCAGACCGCGCTGGCCAGGGTTCCCGAGCTGGACCCGAAGGACATCGACGACCTGATGCTCGGCTGCGGCCTCCCCGGTGGCGAGCAGGGCAACAACCTGGGCCGCATCATCGCCGTACAGATGGGCATGGACCACCTTCCCGGCTGTACGGTCACCCGCTACTGCTCGTCCTCCCTGCAGACCAGCCGGATGGCGCTGCACGCCATCAAGGCCGGCGAGGGCGACGTCTTCATCTCGGCCGGTGTCGAGATGGTGTCCCGCTTCGTGAAGGGCAACTCCGACAGCCTGCCGGACACGCACAACCCGCTGTTCGCCGACGCCGAGGCCCGCACCGCGGCCCGCGCCGAGCAGGGCGGCGACGACTGGCGCGACCCGCGCGAGGACGGCCTGGTCCCGGACGCGTACATCGCGATGGGGCAGACCGCGGAGAACCTGGCCCGACTCAAGGGCGTCACCCGTCAGGACATGGACGAGTTCGGCGTGCGCTCGCAGAACCTCGCCGAGGAAGCCCTCAAGAACGGCTTCTGGGAGCGCGAGATCACTCCGGTCACCACCCCGGACGGCACGGTCGTCTCGAAGGACGACGGGCCGCGCGCAGGCGTCACCCTGGAGGGCGTGCAGGGCCTGAAGCCGGTCTTCCGTCCCGACGGCCGGGTCACCGCGGGCAACTGCTGCCCGCTCAACGACGGCGCCGCCGCGCTCGTGATCATGTCCGACACCAAGGCGCGCGAGCTGGGCCTGACCCCCCTGGCCCGGATCGTCTCGACGGGCGTCTCCGGCCTCTCCCCCGAGATCATGGGGTACGGGCCGGTGGAGGCCAGCAGGCAGGCGCTGAAGCGGGCCGGGCTGACCGTCGACGACATCGACCTGGCCGAGATCAACGAGGCGTTCGCCGCCCAGGTGATCCCCTCCTACCGCGACCTCGGTCTGCCGCTGGAGAAGGTCAACGTCAACGGTGGCGCCATCGCCGTCGGTCACCCCTTCGGCATGACCGGCGCCCGGATCACCGGCACGCTGATCAACAGCCTTCAGTTCCACGACAAGCAGTTCGGCCTGGAAACCATGTGCGTGGGCGGCGGCCAGGGCATGGCGATGGTCATCGAGCGGCTGAGCTGAGCTGCAGCGGAGGGTAGGGGGCGCCTGAGGAACGAAGGCGGCACCTGCCCACAGCGAAAGCGAAGCGAACGCGACCACAGAACCGAGCGGCTGAGCTGAGCTGCAGCGGAGGGTAGGGGGCGCCTGAGGAACGAAGGCGGCACCTGCCCACAGCGAAAGCGAAGCGAACGCGACCACGGGCTCCAGCACGACCACAAGATCGAGTGGCTGAGCAGTGGCCGGTTCCGAGCCCCGACCGTGACCGAATCTCCCCCAGGATGTGACCTATCTCCTGGGGGAGACGCATTCTCGCAGGTCACACCCGTAACAGGGTTAAACCCCAGGCCCAAAGACCTGTCCAATTCGTGACGTAATGCACTGACACCGGGCGCAGGTAGAGGACAAGCTGAGGTAGGAAGTCGGGGGATCGATTGAAACCGGGAGTATGTCAGTGAGCGCCATGTCTCTTGCCCTGTTGCTGACCACCGCCGCCGCCACGGCCGTGGGCGCTGCCGCTCTGCACGCCGCTCACGGGCTGCGCAAGCAGATCACGGCCCTTCGGACGGAGCTGACCACGGCCCGCGCCCACGACGTCGCCGTGCCCGCGCAGAGCCGCAACGACATCACCCCAGCCGCCGAGATACGCGCGGCGGTCGCCGAAGCACTGGCCGAGGAGCGGGAGCGCGAACTCGCCGAGGCCCGCGCCTTCTGGGCCTCCCAGGAAGCGCGCGATGCCGCCGACGCCCCGTCCCTGCTGGGCGGTCTGACCGGGATCGGTGAGGACGTGCCGTTCTTCCTGCCGCGCCAGGCCGACTTCGCGGGCCTGGAGGCCATGGACTTCGAAGCCACCGAGGCGCTCGAAGAGCTGACGGAACTGACCGAGCTGGCGGACGTGACCGAGCTGCCCGAGACGGCGGAGTTCGCCGAGGACTCCCCCGAACTGGCCGCGGCCCGTCGCCGCCACCCCTCGCACCCCGACTTCGTACCGGTGCAGACCCCGGTCGTCACCGACCACGAGCGCACCGTGAACCGGCTGGAAGAGCTCGCCGACAGCCGTACGGAGCTCGCGGATGTGCGTCCCGGCCCGCTCGGCACCCTCGATGTCTATGTCTTCGCCGACGGCACCACGCTCTGTATGACCCCCGGCCACCGCGAGACGGCCGAGCGGCTGGCCGAAGCACTGCACGCGGGCGAGCACCCCGTTCTGCTGGGCGGCTCCGGCGTCTCCGGCGCGTACGCCCTGACGTTCTCCTGCGGCAAGGAGAACGTCTACATCCTCGCCGACCGCGTCATCGCCTCGTTCTAGACCCCGGGTCCTCCGGGCGGGGCGGCTCTCGCCGGCCACCGCCTCCGGGCCCACCGCCCGCCCGCGGCTACGCGAACGCCCGCGCAGCCGCCTCCGCCACGAATTGCACGGCCTCGTCCAGCTCAGCTGACGGGGCCGTTTCCAGTGCCACCGCCAAGTCACGACCCGCTACGGCGAGTTGGTCGCCGATCGCGAAGATCCCGGCGTCCGGCAGGATCCGCGGCTCCCGGTCCGGCGCCTCGATGCGCTGGGCCCGCACAGCCAGCTCTCTGGCCGTGGCCAGCCCTTCGGCAGCGGCTCCACGCTGCAGCCGGCTCTGCGGGGCGGCGCGCAGCCGGTCGGCGAATCGGTCCACGGCGGTGATCAGCGGGGTCGTATCGAGCACTCCGCGACCCTACGCGCCCTCCCGGGACGGTCGCCAACGGGCCGACGCTCGGGCACGGCGCCGGGAAGGACCGGCGACGTGCGAAGGCACTCATCCGCGAGCACGACCTCGCAAGGGCCGCGCGCGAGCTGCTCCAGCACCCCCCGGCCCCAAAGACGCGGGACGGCCCGCAGGCGGTGCCTGCGGGCCGTTCCGTATCGCGACGCGGGGCCGTACGTCAGTCGTCGCCGCTGAGGATGGAGAGCAGACGCAGCATCTCCAGGTAGATCCACACCAGGGTCATGGTGAGGCCGAAGGCCGCCAGCCAGGACTCCTCGCGCGGAGCGCCGTACGCGATGCCGTCCTCGACCTGCTTGAAGTCCAGGGCCAGGAAGCACGCGCCGAGCACGATCCCGATGACGCCGAAGAGAATGCCGAGGCCACCGCTGCGGAAGCCCAGGCCGTCACCGCCACCGAAGACGGCGAACAGCAGGTTGACCACCATCAGGAGCATGAAGCCCATGGCGGCGGCCATCACGAAGCCGTAGAAGCGGCGGGTGACGCGGATCCAGCGCATCTTGTACGCGAGCAGCACACCGGCGAAGACACACATGGTGCCCATCACCGCCTGCATCACGACGCCCGGCCCGATGTACGTGCTGACCGCGCTGGAGATCACTCCGAGGAAGACGCCCTCGAAGGCCGCGTACGAGACGATCAGCGCCGGGGACGGCCTGCGCTTGAAGGACTGGACGAGCGACAGGACAAACGCCACCAGGGCGGCGCCGATCGCGATGCCGTAGGACTTGCCGAGATTGGCCTCGTCGACCGGCAGCAGGGCCCAGGCGAGCGTGGCACCGAGCACCACGGTGCCCAGCGTGATCGCGGTGCGCGTGACGACGTCGTCGATCGTCATCGCACCGGAACGCACCGGTGCCTGCGGAACGCCGTACTGGGTGTCCTGCTGGGCGTAGGGGTTGGTGGCGTACGGGTTGGCGGCGGTGCCCTGCGCGTACGGGTTGGCACCCGCGACGGGGGCCCCGGCCTGCGGCGCCGTATTGAAGCCCGCGTATCCGTTGTCGCGGCTGAAGCCCCGTCGCGAGAAGACCGGGTTGCTGCTCCTCATCTCACTCCTCCATGGCCACCCTGCGTGGCCTTCCCACAAGAGTAATGGGTAGGCAAAGGGATCAGACTAGTGCTTGGGGAGGATCTTTGCGGAAGCGGAACGGCACGAGAACCGGAGCGAGCCGAGGCCGACGGCCGACGCCCGCCCCAAGGCGGGACCCGGTGGGAGCGCCACAGGCCGAAGCCCGTGCGGGAGCCCTCGCCGATCGCGCTCCGGCATCGCCGCGCGCCGCTCGGCCGTCCCGGTGAGATCACCGGCGAACGCCGCGCGGATCCGTACCGAATGCGCCCAGGTCACAGGTCCGGCCGCATCACCCACTCGACGGAATCCGGGGCGAACGAGCACTCCGAAGCACGGACCGTCGCGCTCCAGCCGGTGCTGCCCCGGCTCCATGAGCGCGTCCAGCACCGTCGGTGACACGCGCGGCGCGCACCGACCCGCCCCGGCGGCCGGCTCTTCCCGGCCCCACCAACGGCAGTCTTGAGGAACCCGGCTGACACCGCGTCGCCGAACGTCTCCGGCCGCTCCGCGCCCCGGCGGGTTCCTCCCGTCCACCGGGCGGGCCCGGAAGCTCGTCCTGTCGCGGCCTTCTCGCTCTCGCACGCCCGGCGTGCGCCGAAACCGGTCGGGCGGGTGGCAACGGTGCGGCCGGGACGGGAAGGGATCAGGCGCGTTTTGGGCTGTTTTCGCCGGTCAGGCCTTGCGCGCTGGGTGGTGCCCGGAACCGGACTCGAACCGGTACGCCCCCGAGGGGCAGCGAGGTTTAAGCTCGCCGTGTCTGCATTCCACCATCCGGGCCTGGCGCGCGGCTCCGCGTTGGCACATGACCCTATCCGGGCGCTTCCTCCGATCAGCCGATCGGTGACGCGATGTTGTCTTATTTTATTGACCGTTTGAGGGGTCGTCAGCACTCGCGGGAGGCCATCGTCACATGCCTGGGCGGGGTAGCGGGCACGGCGACCGTTATTCCGGATTGACGTAAAGTCGCCGCACTCGGACGGAGCATTCGCCAGACACGCGCCAGTGATCGCCATGGGTGCGCCACCCGGCCGGGCGACAGTGTCTCCGACATACCGCGGACGGGGGCCGGCGCCGGGCCCTCCCAGGGTCCGGGAACCCCCTCGGCTGTGACGCGGAACACGGCGCTCTCCCGGCAGCGGGTTGACGGGTGGCCGGCACCGGGGCGGGGAGACCGCGGGACCCTCGGCCGGACGGGTGGGCCTCTCAGGGTCGATGTCATACCGAAGGAGGACACCGGGGCCCCTCGGTGCGACTCAAGACGGCCACGGGAACGGGCATGGGGACTGACGATCCGCGGCGATACGGCGGTGACGATGGAGGGGTTCCGAACTCAAGCGGACGCAACCGAACGCAACCCCGGACGAGGCCCTCGGCCGGAGCCCGAATCAGGAGATTCCCGTGACCACCACTTCCACCGCACACCGCGTCACCACGGTGGCTGCCCGCGCCACGGATCTGTCGAAGGTCTACGGAGAGGGCGAGACCAGGGTGACCGCCCTGGACCAGGTCTCCGTGGACTTCCCGCGCGGCGAGTTCACCGCGATCATGGGCCCGTCCGGCTCCGGCAAGTCCACGCTGATGCACTGCGTGGCCGGCCTCGACAGCTTCAGCAGCGGTTCGGTACGGATCGGTGAGACGGAGCTCGGCTCCCTCAAGGACAAGCAGCTCACCCAGCTCCGCCGGGACAAGATCGGCTTTATCTTCCAGGCGTTCAACCTGCTGCCGACGCTGACGGCCCAGGAGAACATCACGCTCCCCATGGACATCGCGGGCCGCAAGCCGAACGCCGAGTGGGTGCGCAAGGTCATCGACATGGTGGGCCTCTCCGACCGGCTGACCCACCGGCCGACCGAACTCTCCGGCGGCCAGCAGCAGCGCGTCGCCGTGGCCCGCGCCCTGGCCTCGCAGCCGGAGATCATCTTCGGTGACGAGCCGACCGGAAACCTGGACTCCCGCTCCAGCGCCGAGGTCCTCGGCTTCCTGCGCAACTCGGTGCGCGAGCTGGGGCAGACCGTGGTGATGGTGACCCACGACCCGGCAGCCGCCTCCTACGCGGACCGGGTCATCTTCCTCGCGGACGGCCGGATCGTCGACCAGATGATGCACCCCACCGCGGACGGGGTCCTCGACCGGATGAAGGCGTTCGACGCCAAGGGCCGCACCAGCTGACGCCCGCTCTTCTCCGCGCCATCCTCCGGAACCCCTCCCGATCCCAGGACTGACAGACATGTTCCGAACCGCCCTGCGCAATGTGCTCGCGCACAAGGCCAGGCTGCTGATGACCGTACTCGCCGTGATGCTCGGCGTGGCCTTCGTGTCCGGCACCCTGGTCTTCACCGACACCCTCGGCAACGCCCTCCGTAACCAGTCGGCGAAGAGCTACGACGACGTCGCCGTGGCCGTCACCTCCTATGCCGACCAGCGCGACGAGAAGACGCCCGGCATCACCGCCGCCACCCTGAAGAAGATCCAGGGCCTGGACGGCGTCGACACCGCCACCGGCCGGGTCTCCGGCTTCGCCGGGGTCGCCGACCCCGACGGCAAGCTGATCGGCAACGGCTGGTCGAACACCGGTGGGAACTACTCCCCCGGCAAGAACGGCAAGGACTCCGCGTACACCTTCGTCGACGGTA
Organism: Streptomyces sp. NPDC047515; assembly: GCF_040643055.1. Taxonomy (NCBI): domain Bacteria; kingdom Bacillati; phylum Actinomycetota; class Actinomycetes; order Kitasatosporales; family Streptomycetaceae; genus Streptomyces; species Streptomyces sp. NPDC047515. The sequence continues at coordinate 14,650 of NZ_JBEYTM010000025.1, read as the reverse complement.
CGGGCCCGGTCGCGGCCGACCGGATCGCGCTCGACCAGGAGACCGCGAGGCGGGGCGAGTACCACGTCGGTGACCGGGTCCGGGTCGCCACGAACGGGCCGGTGAAGGAGTACACCCTCTCCGGTGTCTTCACCACCGAGGACGGCGCGGTCAACGCGGGCGGCAGCCTGGTCCTCTTCGACACCGAGGTCGCCCAGAAGCTCTACCTCAGGCCCGGCGTGTTCAGGGACGCCAACGTGTCCGCCGCGCCCGGCGTCTCCGCCGAGAAGCTGCTGGCCGGAGTGAAGCCGCTGCTGCCCAAGGACGCCCAGGCCAAGACCGGCCAGGCGCTCGCGGACGATCAGGCCAAGCGGATCGAGGACGGTCTGAGCGGTCTCAACGGGATGCTGCTCGCCTTCGCCGGCATCGCCCTGTTCGTCGGTGTCTTCCTGATCGCCAACACCTTCACCATGCTGGTGGCCCAGCGCACCAAGGAGCTGGCACTGATGCGCGCCGTCGGCGCCTCCCGCCGCCAGGTCAAGCGCTCGGTGCTCCTCGAAGCGGCCGTCGTCGGCCTGATCGCCTCGGTCATCGGCTTCGCCCTCGGCCTCGGCCTCGCCACCGGACTGCGCTCCGCGATGGGCCTGTTCGGCGGAAAGATCCCGGCCGGACCGCTGATCATCTCGCCCACCGCGGTCATCGCCGCGCTCGCCGTCGGTGTCCTGATCACCGTGCTGGCCGCCTGGCTGCCCGCCCGCCGGGCCGCCAAGATCCCGCCGGTCGCGGCGATGAGCAGCGTGCACGCGACGGCCACCGTCAAGTCCCTGGTGCTGCGCAACTCGATCGGCGCCGTGCTCACCCTGCTGGGCGGGGCGGCCATCGTGGCGGGCGCGGCCAAGTCCGGATCGACCGGCCGGACCGTCATCGCCGTGGGCGCCTTCCTCACGCTGATCGGTGTCATCGTGCTGATCCCGCTGCTGTCGCGGCCGGTGATCGCACTGGTCCGCCCGCTGCTGAAGCGGCTGTTCGGGGTCTCCGGCAAGCTGGCCGCGCAGAACGCGGTCCGCAACCCGCGCCGTACCGGTGCCACCGCCTCCGCGCTGGCGATCGGCCTCACCCTGGTCACCGGTATCTCGGTCCTCGGCGTCACCCTCGGCCAGGCGGTCGACCGGATGACCACGGACAACATCAAGGCCGACTACATGGTGACGATGGCGAGCGGCGGTCCGCTCGACGAGTCGGCGCTCACCGCCCTGCAGAAGGCCGACGGGGTCTCGGCGATCTCGCCGCAGCAGGCCACCTCGCTGCGGGTCAAGGAGGACTACCACTCCGCATCCGCCGTCACCCCCGGCGATGTGCAGAAGCTCTTCGCGCTGACGACCCTCTCCGGCTCGATCGACGCGCTGGACAAGGGCGAGATCGCCGTCGACGAGAAGACGGCCAAGTCGAACGGCTGGAAGACCGGCGACACCCTCCGGGTGAAGTTCGACGACGACAAGATGGGCGAGCTGAAGGTCGGGGCGGTCTTCGAGGGGAACGAGATGCTTTCCCCGGTCCTGGTCCCGAAGAACGTCACCGATGCGCACGGCAGTATGTCGGACATCCGCGAGATCTGGCTGAAGATGGACGGCGGCGCGACCAAGGCCAACGAGCAGGCCCTGGTGAAGGCTCTGGGCGACAACCCGGCGATGAGCATCATGGACCGTCAGGACATCCGTGACATGTTCGGCGGCTCGGTCAACCTCGCGATGAACATCATGTACGGGCTGCTGGCGATGGCCCTGATCATCGCGGTGCTCGGAGTCATCAACACCCTGGCGATGTCGGTCTTCGAGCGCCAGCAGGAGATCGGCATGCTGCGGGCGATCGGCCTGGACCGGCGCCGGGTGAAGCGCATGATCCGGCTGGAGGCCGTGGTCATCTCGCTCTTCGGTGCGGTGGTCGGTGTCGTGCTCGGCATGTTCCTCGGCTGGGCGATCGGGCAGACCCTGTCGTCGGACATCCCGGAGTACGCGCTGGTCATCCCGTGGGACCGGATCGCGGTCTTCCTGGTGCTGGCAGGGGTCGTGGGTGTGCTGGCCGCCCTCTGGCCGGCCCGCAGCGCCGCGAAGCTGAACATGCTGACGGCGATCAAGACCGAGTAGCGAACCGGGCGGCATCTCGCCGGACGCGCCCGAGGGCCGGTACCCGCAGCACGGAGCTGCGGGCACCGGCCCTCGGTCCGTCCCGGTGTCAGCCGGTCGCCGGAGCCGTCCAGTCGCGGGCCCGCAGCGGCATGCGGGAGGCCCCGCCCGCCGCCGGGCGCACCACGAGGATCTGGTTGACGCCGATCTTGTTGTGCTCGAAGGAGAGGGCGGAGGCGGCCATGTAGAGCCGCCAGACCCGGGCCCGTCCGGGCGAGGTCATCCGGACCGCGCGGTCCCAGTGCTTCTCCAGATTGGCGACCCAGCGGCGCAGGGTCAGTGCGTAGTGTTCGCGGATCGACTCGACGTCACGGGTTTCGAACCCGGCTTCTTCGAGGGTGGTCACGGTCCGTCCCAGCGGGGCCAGTTCGCCGTCCGGGAAGACGTAGGCGTCGATGAACTCGTCCACGTGGTACGCGGACTCGTCCTTCTCGGGGCGGCGGGCGATCTGGTGGTTGAGCAGCCGGCCGCCGGGCTTGAGCAGTGCGTAGAGGTCGTCGGCGTATTCGCGGAAGCGGACGGAGCCGACGTGCTCCGCCATGCCGATCGACGAGATGGCGTCGTACGGGCCGTCCCTGACGTCCCGGTAGTCCTGGACCCGGATCTCGATCCGGTCGGTGAGGCCCTCTTCCGCGATGCGCTTCCTGGCATAGGCGGCCTGCTCGGCGGAGAGGGTCACTCCGGTGACCCGGGCGCCGTAGGCGCGCGCCGCGTGGATGGCCATGGAGCCCCAGCCGCAGCCGACGTCGAGGAGCCGGTCGCCCTCCTTCAGCCCGAGCTTGCGGCAGACGAGGTCGAGCTTGTCGCGCTGGGCGTCCTCAAGATTTCCGTCGTCCTCCCAGTAGGCGCAGGAGTAGACCATGGACGGGCCGAGGACCAGTTCGTAGAAGTCATTGCCCACGTCGTAGTGGTGGCTGATGGCCTCCTTGTCGCGGCGCTTGGTGTGGAGGGTGCCGGCGCGGCGGCGTACCTCCTCGGGCGGCGGCGCGGGCGGGAGCCAGGGGCCCGCGAGCCGCAACAGCCCCGTGGCGAAGGCCCGCACCTTCGGGTCGCGGACCGGATGGACGCCGGACGTGGCCTCCGCGCCGCGGTCCCAGATCAGCGAGGCCAGCAGATCCAGAGCCTCGTACAGATCGCCTTCGATGCCCAGATCGCCCGCCACCCAGGCGCGGGCCAGGCCCAGTTCGCCCGGCTTCCAGAGCAGCCTGCGCAGCGCACGGCGGTTCCGGACGACAAGAACGGGGGCACCGGGCGGTCCGGTTTCGCTGCCGTCCCAGGCCCGGATACGGACCGGCAGCTTTTCTCCCAGCAACTCCTCGGCGAGAGCGGTCAGCCGCAATGCGGCGTCTGCCATGGCGCACACCTCCGTGATGGTGTTCCCAATGTGCCCAAACATGTCCAAACATGCCTGCAACCACGCCGGGCACCTACGACGCCACGGCGAGGTACACCCTCCTCAACTGTCTGCGGAACGCGGGCCATCCCGCTATGGCGCAACGGAACGGCAAAATGCCTGTAGGTCACACGTTTTTTGATGGTGCGCCACCTCGCGCCCCGCGCGATGCCCCACCGCGCGACGGCCGGGTACGCCGAAGGGGCCGTCCGCACCACGGATGGCGGACGGCCCCTTCGGGCGTTGTGCACGTACTGCGCGGGCGTGTGGGACCCGCGGGTGGACCGAGGCCCTTCGCCCGGATCACGCCGGGCTCCGGCCCGGCCCGGACAAGAAGCCCTAGGAGGCCTTGGCCTTCTCGCCCTCGGCCTTGGCGACGGCCGGTGCCGGGGCCGGCTTGGCGGCCTCGTAGAACTCCTCGCGCGGCGTCTCCATGGCGCCGAGCGAGACGACCTCGCGCTTGAGGAACATCGCAAGGGTCCAGTCCGCGAAGATCCGGATCTTACGGTTCCAGGTCGGCATCGCCATGCCGTGGTAGCCCCGGTGCATGTACCAGGCGAGACGGCCCTTGAGCTTGATCTTCATCTTGCCCATGACGATCATCGCAACGCCCTTGTGCAGCCCCAGACCGGCGACCGCACCCTTGTTGGCGTGGCTGTATTCCTTCTGCGGGAAGCCGCGCATCCCGGAGATGACGTTGTCGCCGAGGACCTTGGCCTGACGCAGCGCGTGCTGGGCGTTCGGCGGGCACCAGGCGTTCGGGTTGCCGGCCCTGCGGCCGACCATGTCCGGGACCTGGGCGTTGTCGCCCGCGGCCCAGATGTAGTCGGTGCCCTGCACCTGGAGCTTCTCGGAGGTGTCCACGTGACCGCGCGGACCGAGCGGGAGACCGAAACGGGCCAGCGCCGGGTTCGGCTTCACACCGGCCGTCCACACGATCGTGTTGGAGTCGACCTCCAGGCCGTTCTTCAGCACGACGTGACCGTCGACGCAGGAGTCCATGGAGGTCGAGAGGAAGACCTCGACGCCACGGGACTCCAGGTGCTCGCGGCCCCAGGTGCCCAGCTTCGGGCCGACCTCGGGAAGGATCTTGTCGGCGGCGTCGACGAGGATGAAGCGCATGTCCTCGCGCTTCACGTTCGTGTAGTACTTCGCCGCGTCGCGGGCCATGTCCTCGACCTCGCCGATGGTCTCCGCACCCGCGAATCCGCCACCCACGAAGACGAACGTCAACGCCCTGCGGCGGACGTCCTCGTCGGTCGTCGAGTCGGCCTTGTCCAGCTGCTCCAGGACGTGGTTGCGCAGGCCGATGGCCTCCTCGATGCCCTTCATGCCGATGCCCTGCTCGGCAAGGCCGGGGATCGGGAAGGTGCGGGAGACCGCGCCCATCGCAATGACCAGGTAGTCGAAGGGCAGCTCGTAGGCCTCGCCGACGAGCGGCGCGACCGTGGCGACCTTGCGGTCCTGATCAATGGTCGTGACGCGGCCGGTGAGCACCTCGGCCTTCGGCAGTACGCGTCGCAGCGGGACGACGACATGCCGAGGCGAGATGCTGCCGGCAGCAGCTTCGGGGAGGAAGGGCTGGTACGTCATGTACGAGCGCGGGTCGACGACCGTGACGGTCGCCTCTCCGTAGCGCATCTTCTTCAGAATGCGTCGAGCTGCGTACAGGCCTACGTACCCACCGCCTACTACGAGGATCCTGGGACGCTCCGTGGTGCTCATGGCATCGAGTATCCACCCCCCTCGGAGGGCGGGCTCGTGAGCCCCTTCACAAGCTATGACCGGCCCTCTGCTACACTGCGCCACCCACGTGACCGAGGTCATGACGCCGGCAGGGAACCGCGGCACGGGGGCGAACGTTGTTCACCGCTTGTGAGCTGGCCCTTGAGCCTCGGAGCGGGGTGAACCACCGCCTCGATTCACGCTCCGGCAACGCGCCCGGAACAGCCCCGTATCGACACGGAACGACCCCGCCGGCGACCCTGAGTGCCCATACGGGCCAGAACTGCCCTTCACAGGGCGGAATTCCTTGTGAAGAAGTTCACGAAGTTCGTCGCGACGTGTCTCGCAAGGCGCCCCTCTGGTGGCCCATGAAGGCTCAAAGGTGCAGGCCGGAGTCCGCATGAGCACCTTTCAGAAACCCCCCGGGCCGCCCCCGGCGAGGCGGCCCGGGGGCGGCCTCGCCGGAGCGTACCTACGCGATCGACCAGCCGATCCCGTCGAGGATGTCGTGCTCGCTGACGACGACCTCCCGGGCCCCGGTCCGCTCCATCACGGCAAGCAGGATCAGCGCCCCGGAGGTGATCACATCGACCCGCCCCGGATGCATCGCACCGATCGCGGCGCGCTCGGCGTGGGTGGAGGCGAGGAGCCGTCCGGTGATCTCCTGGACCTGCCCGAGGGTGATCCGGGAGTGGTGGATCGCCTCGGAGTCGTACTCCTTCAGCCCCTGGGCGATCGCGGCGATGGTGGTGACCGTCCCGGCGAGACCGACGAGCGTGGCGGCCCCGGTCAACGGGACGCTCTCCTGCGCGAGGTCGAGGGCCGCGTCGATGTCGGCGCGGATCGCGGCGATCCGGTCGGGGGCCGGCGGATCGCTCACGACACCGTCGTGCACGAGGTGCCGTTCGGTCATCCGGACGCAGCCGATGTCCACGGAACGCGCGGCCCGCACGTGATCGTCGCCGAGGACGAACTCGGTGGAGCCGCCGCCGATGTCCACGACGAGATACGGCTTCGCGAGGTGATCGCGGCCCGCGAGCTCCCTGGTGGCGCCGGTGAAGGAGAACTCCGCCTCCTGGTCGCCGCTGATCACCTCGGGCTCGACGCCCAGGATGTCCAGCACACCACGGACGAAGTCCTCCCTGTTCTCCGCGTCGCGGGAAGCGGAGGTGGCGACGAAACGGATCCTCTGCGCCCCGTGCTCCTTGATCACCGCCGCGTACCGGCGGCAGGCGGCGAACGTCCGCTCCAGGGCTTCGGGCGCGAGCCTGCCGGTGCGGTCGACGCCCTGGCCGAGGCGGACGATCTCCATCCGCCGGTCGAGCTCCACGAGCTCGCCGGTGGACGGGTCGGCGTCGGCGACGAGCAGTCGGACGGAGTTGGTGCCGCAGTCGATGGCGGCCACGCGGGTCATGGGTGCTCCTAGAGATCAAGCCCCTCCGGCGATCGAGGAGCGGGGGTCCGGGGGTGGGGCCCCGGGGGAACGATCAGCCCTCGTGCGGCGCCCCGTCGGCCGGCCGGAACGCGAAGTGCCCGCCCTCCGACGTCTCGACGGTCCGGCCGTCCTTCTCCTCCGGCGCGCCGCACGGCGTCACGCACGGCCCCTTGCGCCACCACTCCGGCAGCATGGCGATCGCCTCGTCGCCCAGCGGGTTCACTCCGGGCCCGGCGGCCAGCGAGTGGCCGACCAGCACGTGCAGACACTTCACCCGGTCCGGCATGCCCCCGGCGCTCGGGAAGCCCTCAAGGACCTCGATGGCGTCGCGCCGGGCGATGTAGTCCTCGTGCGCGGCGCGGTACGCGGCCGCCAGCTCCGGGTCCGTGGCGAGGCGCTCGGTCATCTCCTTCATGACGCCGTTCGCCTCCAGCGTGCCGATCGCGGACGCGGCACGCGGGCACGTCAGGTAGTACGTCGTCGGGAACGGCGTACCGTCCTCCAGCCGGGGCTGGGTCTCGACCACGTCCGGGTTGCCGCACGGGCAGCGGTGCGCGATCGCGCGCAGCCCGCGCGGCGGGCGGCCCAGCTGCAGCTGGAACGCGGCGATGTCCGCCTCGGTGGGCGCGGTGGACTCGGTCTGCGGAGGGGGGGTTTCCATGCCTGCCTAGGTTCTGATCGGGCTGCTCGAACTGCGGTTCTGCAGAGGGGATGAAGGGAGTCAGTCGCGGTCGGCGCTGTCCACGCCGTCCCAGAGGTTGGAGTGCCACGGCCGGCCGGAATCATCCGTCTCGCCGTTGCGCTCCTTGACCGCGTCGGGGTCGATCACCGTATATCCGGTCTCTCCGGGGAGAAGGTAGTGCAGGTGCTTGCGGGCCAGCTGCCTGATGTACGCGTCGTCCTGGAGGCGCGCCTTCTCGTCGCGCAGCTCCTCGGTACGGTCTCGGGCCTCCTGCGCCCGGCGCTCCTGGTCGGCGATCTCGTCGCGCTGCGACACGTACTGTCGCATCGGGTACGCGAGCGCGACCACCAGGGAGCAGACGATCAGGGCGAGGAAGGCCGCCCGGCCGGTGAGCCGGGAGCGGCGGGCCTGGCGGCGGTTCTGCGACCGGTAGACGCGGGCGGCGGTCTGCTCACCGAGCAGCCGCAGCCGGGTCGCGGTGGAGAACCGGTCCCGGTCCTTCGCGGCCATGTCTCCGCCTCCCCATTACGCACGTCCGTCCCCGCACACGGTACGGGACCGAGTGCGGGGACGGACGGAGGCCGGTGCCTTTGCCCCGCGAGGGGCCTGCGATCAGGCCTTGTCGCGCCTGAGGTTCGCTGGGCGCTGCGCTCGTCGGTTCACAAAGCGCTGTGCCGACCGGCTGTCGTGGCGCTGTGCAGATCAGCTCTCGGAGCGGAACCGCGGGAACGCGGAGCGGCCCGCGTACACCGCGGCGTCGTCGAGGATCTCCTCGATGCGCAGCAGCTGGTTGTACTTGGCGACGCGGTCCGAGCGGGCCGGGGCGCCGGTCTTGATCTGACCGCAGTTCACCGCGACGGCGAGGTCGGCGATGGTGACGTCCTCGGTCTCGCCGGAGCGGTGGGACATCATGCACTTGAAGCCGTTGCGCTGGGCCAGCTCGACGGCGTCCAGCGTCTCGGTCAGCGAACCGATCTGGTTGACCTTGACGAGCAGGGCGTTGGCGGAGCCCTCCTCGATGCCGCGGGCCAGCCGCTCCGGGTTGGTGACGAACAGATCGTCGCCGACGATCTGCACCTTGGCGCCGAGCTTGTCGGTGATGACCTTCCAGCCGGCCCAGTCGTCCTCGTACAGCGGGTCCTCGATGGAGACCAGCGGGTACGCGGAGACGAGCTCCTCGTAGTACTCGGTCATCTCGGCGGCGGAGCGGGACTTGCCCTCGAACTCGTACTTGCCGTCCTTGTAGAACTCCGAGGCGGCGACGTCGAGCGCGAGCGCGATGTCCTTGCCCGGGACGTAGCCTGCCTCCTTGATGGCCTCGACGATGAGGTCCAGGGCGGCGCGGTTCGACTCCAGGTTCGGCGCGAAGCCGCCCTCGTCGCCGAGACCGGTCGAAAGGCCCTTGGTCTTCAGGACCTTCTTCAGCGTGTGGTAGACCTCGGCGCCCCAGCGCAGGGCCTCGGAGAAGGACTCCGCGCCGATCGGGGCGATCATGAACTCCTGGATGTCCACGTTGGAGTCGGCGTGCGACCCACCGTTGAGGATGTTCATCATCGGAACGGGCAGCAGGTGCGCGTTCGGGCCACCGAGGTAGCGGAACAGCGGCAGGTCCGAGGCCTCGGAGGCGGCGTGGGCGACGGCCAGCGAGACACCGAGGATGGCGTTCGCGCCGAGCGAGCCCTTGTTCTCCGTGGCGTCCAGGTCGAACATCGCCTGGTCGATCAGCCGCTGCTCGGTCGCGTCGTAACCCACGAGCTCCGGGCCGATCTGCTCGATCACGGCGAGGACGGCCTTCTCCACGCCCTTGCCCTGGTAGCGGTTGGGGTCACCGTCGCGAAGCTCAATGGCCTCGAACGCACCGGTGGAGGCGCCGGACGGCACGGCAGCACGGCCCGTGCTGCCGTCGTCGAGGCCGACCTCGACCTCGACCGTGGGGTTCCCCCGGGAGTCGAGGATTTCCCGGGCTACGACGACGTCGATGGACGGCACGAGGCATCTCCTTCTGGGATATGACACTGGTTGTGCAGGGTCACTTTGGCCTTGCGACAAGAGCCTAACCGGCCCGGCCCGCTCAGTCGGACTACCGCCCGCCCCCTGGGACGAAAAAGGACCCAAGAGCGAGCATCACGGGGCGAACAGCCAGAATTTTACTGGTCAGTAACTACAGAAGTTGAACGATCACGCACCGCTGGGCCCTCCCGGAGCCCGCCCCGCGCGGGCCGGAGCCGGCCCGTCCGGACGCGATACGGAGGCGACGCGCCCCGCCGGGACAGAGCTGCCGCACGCAGCGAGGTGACGCACCTCGCGGAAGCAGGGGGTCACACGGAAACCCCGGCCCGGCGCGTACGGGGGAACGCGCGCCGGGCCGGGGTGCTCAGGGAGGAGAGTTCCCGGACTACTTCGTCAGGTGCAGCTGCTGACCCGGGTAGATCAGGTCGGCGTCCTTGACGATGTCCTTGTTCAGCTCGAACAGGTGCTGCCAGCCGCCCTCGACCTTGTGGTCGGCAGCGATCTTGCTCAGGGAGTCGCCGGAGACGACCTTGTACTCGCCGTCGCCCTTCTTGACCTTCTCGCCGGTCGGGGTGGTGACGGTCTTCTTCGCCTCGGCCTGCGGGGCGGCGGAGCGGTCCGAGCGGTTGGTGGCGGGGGCCTCGGTGCGCTCGGCCTTCTTCGGCTGGACCTGCCGCTCGGGCGCGGCGGGGGCGCTCTGCTGCTGCGTGGCGCCGGAGTTGGTCTTCGAGGAGGAGCCGGTGTCGACGCCCGGGTCCACACCGTCGTTGCGCAGGTTGCCGGCGCCGGCGCAGCCCCAGGCACCCGGGCCCTGCAGGGCGAGGAGCTTCTCGGCCGTGGCGATCTGCTGGGCCTTGGTGGCCAGGTCGGCACGGGGGGCGTACTGCGTACCGCCGGCGGCGGCCCAGCTGGACTGCGAGAACTGCAGGCCGCCGTAGTAGCCGTTGCCGGTGTTGATGGACCAGTTGCCACCGGACTCGCACTGGGCGACAGCGTCCCAGGTGGCGACGGAGGCGGCGGAGGCACCGGTCGCACCCATCAGCGGGACGGCGACGGCGGTACCGGCGACACCGGCGAGCGTGGCGATACGGACGGCCTTGGACGGGCGACGGTGCTTGCCCTTGCTGGAAAACAGCATGGAACTTCTCCTCACCGACGCCTACGAGGTGAGCTGTCGGGTTCGGGCCAAGTGAGTTGCCCGGTCGCACGTCCTAGCACGCGACTTCACCCCAAGCCGCCCCTGATCCGTCTTTCGACGATCGGGCCGGCGCTTACCTGGGTCCCCCGCTCCTGCCTACGGCGCTTTACGCGTCTGTTCCCTTCGACCGACGGCAGGATTCGGCGTGACGGTCGACGGGGCCCGCGGTGCGAGCGGTTCCGACCGTAAACATAGGCAACCCCCACATTCAAAGATGGACACATCGGACAATCAGCCCTTACTTGCATCTGAGGAACCATCGTTTCCGCAGGTGGGAGGCAATACGGAAGGGCCCCCCGGGCGCGACACGCCAGTGACGTAAAGAGACCCATGTCTCACTTACGCATAAGTGGACATAGGTCCCTGAACTACCCCGGTTTTTGAGGGTCTATTAGCCGATTTTCAGACTGCCCTCAGTCGGCCTTCACATCGAGACGGAGGCTCTGGCCAGGGAGGATGAGGTCCGGGTCGGAGCCGACCGTCTCCTTGTTGGCCTCATAGAGCGCGGGCCAGCCGCCGGGAACCTTCTGTGCATCAGCAATCGCCCAGAGGTTGTCGCCGGAACGGACGGCGTACGCGCCGTCGACGGCCGACGCACCCGCGTCGCGGGCGTCGCCGCCGCCACGGGAGGCATGGCGGCCCGACTCGCGGTCGACGCCACCGTCCACGTCCCGGCTCTCCTCGGGCGCCGGAGTGCCGCGGTGCTTGCCACTCGTACCACTGGACGAGTCGGACGTACGGGGTGAATCGGACGTCTCGGAGGACGGGCCCGAGGACGGAACGGCCGACTCGGTGGCCGAAGGCTTCGCGGAGTTGCCCGCCTCGTCCGCCTTCTCTCCCGCCTTCTCGCCCGGCTTCTCGCCCGCCTGCTTGCCCGTCGGCTTGTGGGCGCCGCCCGATGGCGTGGCGGCATCGGACGGGGTCGCCGACGCGCCGTCAGCCGACTCCGCACCGTCCGCCGGCTCGGCGGAGTCCGTGACCCCCGGGTCGACACCCGGCAGCGTTCCGTCCACCGCGAGACCGGAGATGACCGCACAGCTGGGCCACGCCTTCGGCCCCTTGTCGGCCAGGACCTTCTGGGCCACGGCGATCTGCTGCGCGCGGCTGGCGAGGTCGGCACGCGGGGCGTACGACTCGCCGCCGTACGCCTTCCAGGTCTCCGGCGAGAACTGCAGGCCGCCGTAGAAGCCGTTGCCGAGGTCGGCGCTCCACATGCCGCCGCTCTCGCACTCGGCCACCCGGTCCCAGGTCGTGGCGTCGGCCGCGTGCGCACCGGCCGCGCCGAGCAGCGGGATGGCGATGGCCGAGCCGGTCACGCCCGCGGCGACGACGATGGCGGGTGCCTGACGAGGGCGACGGTGTCTGCCGTTCGCGGAGCCCATGGGGTTGCCTTCCGTGTGACTGACGAGTGACTGGTGAGTCGAACGGTGAACCTAGCGGGACTCGAACGCGTGTCACAAGTCGATGCAGCACAGATCACGTGAAAGTCACAGAGTTGACAGAGTGTCACCTTGTGTCGTCGTGACCCCCGGCGTGAACTCCACGGGCAGCGTGCGCAGTCCGCGCATGATGAGTCCGCCACGCCACCGCAAATCGGTAGGTTCCACCGCAAGCCGCAGGTCCGGAAGGCGCCTCAGGAGCATGGCGAGCGCGGTCTGTCCCTCCAGCCGGGCGAGTGGTGCTCCCAGGCAGTAGTGGATGCCGTGCCCGTATCCGAGGTGCTGATTGTCACGCCGTGCGAGGTCGAGCGCGTCGGGGTTCTCGAAGCGTTCCGGATCGCGGTCGGCGGCGGCGAGTACGACGAGCACGGGGTCACCGGCCGCGATGTCCTGGCCGCCGAGCGTCAGCGGCTCGGTGGCGAACCGCCAGGTCGCCAGCTCCACCGGGCCGTCGTACCGCAGCAGTTCCTCGATCCCGGTCTCCAGCAGCCCGCTCTCCCCCGCGTCGAGGGAGAGGTGCAGCCGCTCGCGCTGTGCGGGGTTGCGCAGCAGGGCGTACACCCCGTTGCCGATGAGATTGACCGTCGTCTCGAAGCCGGCGAAGAGGAGGATGAAGGCCATGGCTGCGGCCTCGTTCTCGGCGAGGTGCTCGCCGTGGTCGCCGGCCCTGATCAGCCCCGAGATCAGATCGTCCCCCGGGTTCTCCCGCTTGCGGTGGATCAGTTCGGCGAGATAGCCGCGCATCTTCTTCACCGACCTGGCCACCCCGCCGCGCGGTCCGCCGCCGTGGCGGATCATCATGCCCGCCCAGTCCCGGAAGTCGTCCTGGTCCTCGCGCGGCACGCCGAGCAGATCGCAGATCGCGTAGATGGGGAGCGGGAACGCGAAGTCGTGGATGAGGTCCGCCTTCCCCTCCGCGATGAAGCGGTCGATGAGGTGGTCCGTCAGTTCCTGCACGCGCGGCGCGAACGCGGCCACCCGGCGCGGGGTGAACGCCTTGGAGACGAGGCGGCGCAACCGGGTGTGGTCGGGCGGGTCGATGTTCAGCAGATGCGTCATCAGCTCCGCCTTGCGCTCGCCCGGGATGCCCGTCTTCCCCTTGGCGTGCGCCGGCTCGGCGTGGTGCGCCGGATTCTTGGAGAGCCGGCCGTCGGCGAGCGCCTGCCGGGCGTCCGCGTACCGGGTCACGAGCCACGCCTCGACGCCGCTGGGCAGCGCGGTGCGGTGCACGGGGCTGTGCTCGCGCAGCCAGGCGTAGGCCGGATACGGATCGGTGGCGAACTCCCAGGTGAAGAGTTCGGGCGCACCGACAGGGCAGGCGGCGGGGTGATCGCCGGGGGCAGCTGCGGAGCTGTCGGCGAGGCGGGAGCCGGGGTGGGCCGCCGGGCCATCGGCGGGGCGGTCACCGAAGTCACCGGCAGGGCCGTCGGTAGGCGGATCGGCGGGGCGGTCGGCGGGGCTGTGATTCACCCTCCGACGTTATCCGTTGCCCTCCGCCGCCCGGATCGCGTCCCGGTAGGCGCGGCCCGCGGCCCGCAGCGCGGCCTCGGGGTCGATGCCGTCCTGTTCGGCGCGCACGGCGAGGGCGAGGAGCTCGTACCCGATGCCGTCGCCCGTGGGGAGGGCCACGTCGAGCCCCGCGGTACGGACCCGGCCGGCCAGTTTCGCCGCCAGCGCCAGGCCGGGCTGGCCGAGCGGCACCCCGTCGGTGACCGAGTCGCGCTGCTTCTCGACGGCCTTGGTCCGCAGCCAGTGCGCGTGCACGTCCTGCGGGGTCTCGGCGGTCTCGTCGCCGAAGACGTGCGGGTGGCGGTGGATCAGCTTCTCGACGAGGGTCGCGGCCACGTCGTCGACGGAGAACGGCTCCGCCCCGTCCTCGGGGCGGCCTTCCTCGGCGATCCGGGCGTGGAAGACGACCTGGAGCAGTACGTCCCCGAGCTCCTCGCGCAGCTCGTCGCGGTCGCCGTCCTCGATCGCCTCGACGAGTTCGTACGCCTCCTCGATGGCGTACTTGGCGAGGCCCTTGTGGGTCTTCTGCGAGGTCCAGGGGCATTCGATCCGGATCCGGTCCATGATCTGGACCAGATCGAGGAACCGGGCCCCCGGCAGATCGTACGAACCGGGCAGCAGTTCCAGGTCCGGCATCCGCACCCGGCCCGAACCCGCGAGCCGCGCGAGCCCGTCGGTCAGCGCCGGGCTGCCTTCGCCACTCGTGAGGAGAACGACGCTCCGGCCGCCCGCGCAGGCGTCGACGAGCTCCTGCGCGGTGGGCGCCACGTGCTCGACGGTGACGCCCGCCTCGCGCAGATACGGCAGCTGCGGATTGTCCCGCTCGGCGCAGAGCACCCGGTCGGCGGCGTGCAGCGTCTGCCAGGCGGGCCAGGACAGAAGACCGGGCGCGACGCGGTGGCTGGCGGTGAGCAGGACGATACGGCCGGGGTCTTCAGCGTTCACCGTTCGAATCTACCTCGGTCGCTCCGGTCGCCGTGCCCGTGCTCCAGGGCCTCTCGGCCTCAGAGCCTGTCGGGCGGCCTCTGATCGGGCGGCCACGCCCTGGCACGCACTCCCCCAAGGCCTTGAGGGCCAGGGGGGACCCCCTCCCGCGT
>NZ_JBEYTM010000024.1:0-108186 GCF_040643055.1 Streptomyces sp. NPDC047515 | reverse complement strand
AGAACCCCCGCCCCTTCGCCTGGACGAAGAGCGCCGACGAGATCCTCGAACGCCTCGCCGCATATCTTGATCGAATTCCTGGCGCAGGACACTAGCAGGTCGACACCGGTCAGCCCTTCCGGCCCAGGTGCACCGTGCGTGCCATGAGCAGGAAGACGTCGGGGCGGTGGCGTAGTCCGGCCGGGTCCTCGGGGTCGAGCAGCCGGTCCAGTACGGCGATGTCCTCGGCCGAGAGGGCCTCCCCGAGCATCTCGCGCCGACGGCCGAATTCGGCGATGACGTGGTCGAGCGCCGGTCCTGAAAGTGGTGCCGGAAGGTCGAGAAGGAAGCTCCGGGTGCCCTGCGGCTCCAGCCCCACCGCGGTGAACAGGGCACTCCAGTCCTCGGTCTCGCGCTTGGAGCCGGGCAGTGCCGCCCGCATGTCCTCGAACCAGTCCGCGGTGATCACGTCGAGCCTGGCCTCCAGACCGGGCCGCCCCATGCCGATGTCACGCGGGAGTTGGCGCGGCGGCAGACCGCCCTCGACCAGGGCGACGGTCCCACCGGGGCGCAACAGCTCGGCGAACCCCGCGAGAACGGCGCGCTGGTCACCCATGTGGTGCAGGGTGTTGCCCGCCCAGATCAGATCCGCCTCCCCCAGTCCGTCGAGGTCGTCGGGGAGGTCGGCCTGCTGGGTGCGGAGCCGGTCACCGAGGCCGAGCCGCTGCGCGCGGGCCCGGGTGCGTTCCAGCAGGGCCGGGGTGCCGTCGACGGCGACCACCTCCGCCTCGGGGAACACCTCGGCGAGCAGACAGGAGATCACGCCGGGACCGCTGCCGATGTCGAGCACCCTGCGGACCTCCGGGGCCGTGGGCAGACCGGCGATCCACCGGGCCGCCTCCGCGTACTGCGGGCTGCTGAGCTCGGCGTTCTGCTCCAGCAGCGGGCCCATGACGTCCCAGCCGAATTCGGTGTTGTCGTGGTGATGACCGTGCGCGGTGCCCGGGTGACCGCCGTGCGCGGTCCTGTGCTGATGACTGCGGGTGGCGTGGTCCTGAGGTGTGTGAGTGCCATCGGACTGGGAACCATGGCCGCCATCGTGCTCAGAACCGTGAGTGGCGTCGTGCTGATGACCGTGATCGGTGTGCTGGCTCATGCGGACACCCTCACCACACATCACGCATCCGGCAAGCTTTCTTGCCGGTTCGGCAAGCCGCCGCTCCGGTACTCCTGTGGACTGACACCTCGGACGCGCTTGAACGCGGTGCTGAACGCGAAGGACTGGCTGTACCCGACCCGCCGCGCCACCGCCTCGACCGTGACATCCGTCTCCCGCAGCAGGTCCGCGGCGACGGCGAGTCGCCAGCCGGTCAGGTATGTCATCGGCGGCTCCCCGACCAGCTCGGTGAAACGCCGGGCCAGGCCGGCCCGGGAGACCCCGGTACGGGCGGCGAGACCGCCGACCGTCCAGGGGTGGGCGGGATCCCGTTGCAGCAGCCGCAGAGCCTGACCGACGACAGGATCACCCATGGCCCGGTACCAGCCGGGGGCTTCGGCGCCGGGCCGGGCGAACCACGTGCGCAACGCGGCGATCAGCAGCAGATCGAGAAGACGGTCCAGGACCACGCTCTGGCCGGGCTCGTCCTTGGAGATCTCCTCGTCGAGCAGCGTCAGCAGAGGGCTGCCCCGGCCGTCCGAGGGCAGATGAACGAGCGGGGGCAGGGCGTCGAGCAGTCGCCGGCTGATCTCGCCGTCCAGCAGATAGGTGCCGATGAGCATGGCCGCCGCGCCACCGAGGGCGTTGCCCCAGGTGCGCACCCCCAGCTGCATGGATTCGGAGAGCGGCTCGCCGCGCAGTGTGGTGCAGGTGCCGCCGGGTCCGATCACGGCGTGCGGCGCGGTGCCGGGGGTGTCGGCGACGGTGTACGGATCCGGGCCGCGCGCTATGGCGATGTCACCGGGCCGCAGCAGCACGGCGTCCGTGGCTGTGGCTGTGGCTGTGGCTGTGGCTGTGGCTGTGGCTGTGGCGGGAACGATCCAGGCCTCCCCGTCCGTCACCGACATCAGGCAGAGCGGGGCCCGGTCCTCGATCCGTACGGACCACGGAGGCTCCATCACCATCCGAAGCAGGAAGGCGCCCTTGGCCCTCGGCCCGTCCAGGAGTCCGGCGAGTGCGTCCATGCCCAGCAGCGTAGACGCACGCGTATGGAGCTGAGCGGCACGGGGATGTCGCGGACGGCGCCGCCGGACGAGCCTTGAGCCATGACACAGAACACGGAGAACGCGCGGCGGGAAACGGTGCTGGTGACGAGTGGTACGGGAAAGACCGGCCGCCGGGTCGTCGAGCGGCTGGCCGCTCGTGGGGTCCCGGTGCGGTCCGGTTCGCGCAGTGGTGAGATCCGCTTCGACTGGGCGGACGAGTCCGGCTGGGCGGAGGCGCTGCGGGGTGCGGAGGCGTCATATGTGACGTACTACCCGGATCTGGCGGCGCCCGGTGCGCCGGAGGCGATGGCGGCCTTCGGGCGGATCGCGGTGGAGAACGGGGTACGACGACTGGTGCTGCTGTCCGGACGGGGCGAGCCGCAGGCGGTGGTGGCGGAGGAGAGCCTGCGCGCATCGGCGGCGGGGGTGGAACTCACCGTCGTCCGGTCGGCGTTCTTCGCGCAGAACTTCAGTGAGGGCGCGATGCTGGACGGAGTGCTCGGCGGCGAGGTGGTGTTCCCGGCGGGCAGGACCGCTGAACCGTTCGTGGACGTCGACGATCTGGCCGACGTGGTGGTGGCCGCGCTCACCGAGGACGGCCATGCGGGCGTGGTGCATGAGCTGACCGGGCCGCGGCTGCTGACGTTCGACGAGGTCGCATCGGAGATCGCGCGGGCCACGGGGCGCACGGTGCGGTATCTGCCGGTGACCGGACCGGAGTACGCGCGAATGCTGGAGCGCTACGGCGTGCCGGGGCCCGAAGCCGGTTTTCTGGCCGGCCTGTTCACCATGCTGCTCGACGGGCACAACGCGACGGTGACCGAGGGCGTGAAGCGAGTGCTTCGGCGCGATCCGCAGGACTTCGGGGCGTTCGTCCGTGCGGCGGCGCGGGCAGGTGCGTGGGAGGTCCGTGACACGGTCCGGGAGTAGCACCGTCGGCCCGTGGGGCGGCCGGGAGCATCGGAACGCACTCGTGGGGGCGCCGGGCGCCCATTTTGTGAGCTCCTCTCAGTCTCCGCGTCTCAGCGCCGGCAGCCGGTAGCGCGGATCGGGGCGCGGCCGGTCGGGCTCGGGCAGCGCCGTCAGTACGGCCGCGAGCCGCTCGGCCGCCGCCCCCGGCAGGTGCAGGCGCGAGGCGTAATAGCCCGCACGCACCGCCTGTGCCGCGCTCAACGGGGTCCGGCCCTGGCCATGCCCCCGGAAGTGGGCGTCCCCCACCACGTCGAGGCCGGCCTCCGATCCGTACCCGACGACCAGGTTCGCGGAATCGGACGGGCCGGCGTCGAGACAGGGGGCGAAGGCCTCGTCGATGTCGCTGCCCACGTCGTGGGCCGCGTCCTTGTCGACGGTGGTGACGAACACACCACCGGGCCGCACCACCCGCGCCACCTCGGACACCACCGCCCGCACGTCCCCTTCGCCGCGCAGCAGGTGCAGCAGGTGCAGCAGCCAGATCGCGCCGACCGCATCCACCGCAGCGTCCGGCATCGGCAGCCGGCGCGCGTCGGCGAGCGCCACCGAACCGATCCGCTGCCGGGCCATCCGTGCCATGCCGTACGAGGCGTCGGTACCGAACACGCCGAGTCCGGGACGGGCGAGGGCCATTCGCTCGGTGACCAGGCCCGTACCGCAGCCGATGTCCAGCGGGTGGAAGGAACCAGTCCGAGCACCGCCGCGGCCGCAGCCTCGGCCCTGGGCGCGCCACCGCGGGTGGCGTCGTAGGCAGCCGCCTCGGCGCTGTAGTTCAGCACCTGGCCAACTCTGACACAGACCTCTACCGAATGGACGCCGGCATATTGCCGGTAGGCCGCAGGGCCCATAACTTGCGTTTATGGAGCTGGAGTTACGCCATCTGCGAACCGTACGTGCCATCGCCGACACCGGAAGCCTGACCAAGGCCGCCGCGGCCCTCGGGCTGGCCCAGCCGGCGCTGAGCGCGCAACTGCGACGGATCGAGAAGGCTCTCGGCGGCCCGCTGTTCGAGCGGGACCACACCGGTGCGCGGCCCACGCTCCTGGGTGAGCTGGTGCTCGAACGGGCCCGGGTGGTGCTGCCCGCCGTGAGCGAGCTCCAGGAGGAGGCGGTGCGCTTCGCCAACGCCTGGGGAACGATGGAACGCTTCCGGCTCGGTGGCACGCACGGACCGCTGCTGGGCGGCCTCGTCGACCGCCTGGTCGCCACGCACCCGACCGCGCCCGTGTCGACGTACACCTCCTGGCCGGTTGCCGAGATCGCCGCCCAACTGGTCGACGGAAGGCTCGACTTCGCGCTCATCGGGACCTGCGGAGAGAGCCCGCCACCGGCGAACGACCGACTGACGTGGCAGGTGGTCGGGGTCGACCCGGTCTTTGTGATGCTGCCGGACTCCCATCCGCTCGCCGACGAGCCGGAGCTCGACCTCTCCGCGTTGGCGGGCGAGTGCTGGGCGGACGTACCGGGCGACGGTTGCTTCGCCGACTGTTTCGTCGGTGCCTGCGCGCGGGCCGGGTTCAGCCCGGTGTCGGTGTACGAGACGGACACGGCGTCCGTCGTCCATCTGGTCCAGGTCGGACGGGCGGTCGGGCTGTGCCGGGCGACCTTCCCGCCGACGCCGGGAGTGGTGCCCCGCCCGCTCTCCGGTTCACCGCTGAGCTGGCGCCATCTGCTGGGCTGGCACCCCCGCTCGGCTGCGGCCGCAGCGGCGTCCGGAGCGGTGAGCGGGCACACCCGGGCAGCGTACGCGGAGGCGGCCGGGCGCAGCGAAAGCTATGCGCGCTGGCTCGACCGGCATCCGCGTTTCGGCGCCGCGATGTGAGGTGGCCGCCTCGGCTGCGCGGCGCCCATGCGTGTCACCCACCCGAGTCGCCCACCCACATCGCCCCGGCCCCATCGGGCGCCCGCCCCCGTCGGACGCCCGGCCCGGAGACCTCGGTGTTCGGCGGCGTGCCCGCCCGTCCGGCTATCTCACGCCGTGTCCGGGGGCGATCGCCACCACCCGCGCGGCCAGTTTGAGATCGTTCTCGGTGACCACGCCACCCGCGTCATGGGTGTTCACGGAGAGGGTGACGGTGTTGTACCCGAGGGTCAGATCGGAGTGGTGGTTCAGTTCGTCCTGGATCTGGGCCACGTGCACGGTCAGCCCGACGGCGGCGAAATGCGTGTGGAGCCGGTAGGTACAGGTGATGCTGTCACCCTCCAGCGACCAGCCGGGCAGGTCGCCCAGACGGTCCTCGATCTCTTTCTGCGACAATGGTGCGGCGGGCATGCTGCGACTCCCTCACGAGCGATCGGTGCCGGTCGACGGTGCCGGTGACGTTACGGTCTTGGTATGACAACTGTCGCGCTTGACACGGGGGTAGGGCCGCTGCTGCGCAGCTGGCGGGAGCAGCGTCGGATCAGCCAGCTCGAACTGGCCCTCCGCGCCGATTCCTCGGCCCGTCACATTTCCTTCATCGAGACGGGCCGCTCCCGCCCCAGCGAGGACATGATCCTGCGGCTGGCCGAACACCTCGACATTCCGGTAAGGGAACGCAACGCCCTGCTCGTGGTCGCCGGTTACGCGCCCCGATACGCACAGACCGCGCTCGACGACCCGGCGCTGGGCGCGCTGCGCGAGGGGATGGAGCGTCTGCTCCACGGGTACGACCCGTATCCGGCGCTCGTCGTCGACGGCATGTACAACGTGGTGGCGGCCAATCGGGGTATCGCGATGCTGCTGGAGGACGTGGCCGGGCATCTACTGGTCCCGCCGCTGAACGCCATGCGGCTCACGCTCCATCCGGAGGGCCTGGCGCCACGCATCCGTAACCTTCGGGAGTGGCGGGCCGATCTGCTGGCACAGATGGAACGCCAGATCGCCCTGGCCCGGTCGGCCGAGCTGCGTGAGCTGTACGAGGAGGTCGCGGGCTATCCCGCACCCGACGGCACTGACAGGGCCGAGAACTCCGAGGACGCCGCAACCGCCGGAAGCAGCGGGAGCGGCGGAAGTACCGGGGCCATCGGCGAAAGCACGACCAGGAACGGGGACGGGGACGGCAGGGCAGTCGGCCCCGCGTCATCTCTGCCGTTCGCGTTGCCCCTGCACATCGAGCACGGCGGGCAGGTGCTCTCGTTCGTCTCGTCCATCGCGACGTTCAACACACCGATGGACGTGACGGTGGCCGAACTGGCCATCGAGACCTTCCTGCCCGCCGACCGGGCCACCGCCGACCATCTGCGGTCCCTCACTTCCTGACGACAGGACGGGCCCAGGGCGCGTCCGAGCGTGCCAGGACGGCGGCGACGGTGCTCGCGACGGCCAGCACCGCCACGGCGAGCAGCAGGGGCAGGCTCGGGTGCCCGTGCAGCACGGCCGCGGCACCGACGAGCGCGCCGGTCATCATGGCTGCGGCCGAGAGCGCCCGTCGTCCGGCCTTGCTGCCACCTCCGCCGACGAACCGGCTGTCGGAGATGATGCCGGTGATGGTCAGGGTCAGCACGGTGGTGGTGAGGTCG
This sequence comes from Streptomyces sp. NPDC047515, assembly GCF_040643055.1. NCBI lineage: Bacteria > Bacillati > Actinomycetota > Actinomycetes > Kitasatosporales > Streptomycetaceae > Streptomyces > Streptomyces sp. NPDC047515. The sequence continues at coordinate 101,532 of NZ_JBEYTM010000024.1, read as the reverse complement.
GGAACCGCCAGTGCCCGGGACACGGCGTTCTGCGCCCCGAGGCCGAGTCCGAGCAGTGCGATGAGGGCGAAGCGGACCCCGCCGGTGAAGGGATGGCCGGACACCACGGTGACGATCAGCGCGGCCAGGACGCAGACGGTCTCCACGAGGAGTGCGTACAGCAGCATCCGGCCGCGATGGGACAGCGCACGGTGCACGATCAGACCGCCGAGCAGCGCCCCCACCACGAACGCCGCGAGTGCGACGAGGGAGGCCGCGAACGAGAACCCGGGGGCTCCCGCGATCGCGAAGCCGGAGAAGACCACGTTGCCGGTCATGTTCGCCACGAAGACCCGGCCGAGTTCAAGATAGCTGACGGCGTCGACCAGTCCGGTGACGACGGTCAGGGCGAGCATCAGGGGCGGCAGCGGTCCATGCCGGTCGTTCAGGTCCGGTACGACGGTGGACCAGGCCTCACGCAGCACGACGGGCACGGGCACGGGCACGCTCCGATCACGAGGCGGGTGCTCGGAATTGTGCCGCCCGGGGCGTACGGAACACCACGACCGACGCACGCGGCCCCCGCCCGGAAGGAAACATGGGTTCCGGGGACGGGGGCGCCGTGCGGCACAAAGTGGCCGGGCCGTCCGGCCCCGGCCCGCCGGACAGACGCCAGGCCCTCTCGTTCGGATCGTGTGGACCACGCCGGGCTCGTGTGCCCGGCGCCGGGCCCCGCCGCGTTGTCGTCGGTCGCCATGGCTCTCTCCTGCGCCATGACTCTCACCTCCGCCTCGCGATGCACGCCGCCGGGCCCCGCTCGCCGATCCGGCCTGATCCGGACGAAGGACCCTGGGGGCTGTCCCGTAATCCCTGGTGGATCAGCGTGCGGCGTCAGATGCGGTGCATCGCAAGGCAGAGGGACGCCCGAATACTGGATGTATTCGGGCGTTCCGACAACGCGGCGAGGTGCCGTAGCTGTCGTCGCACGCCCGCCAGGGATTACGGGACAGCCCTTAGACGCGTGCTCCGTTGTCGATCGGATCCCGGCGCGCCGTTCGCGTTCCGGAACGGCGACTCGGGGCCCTCTTGCGGGCGGGTGGCGGGGCCTTGCTGCTCCGCTCCAGGACGAGCGCGGCCGGTACGGCGGTCAGCACGGAGGAGTACGTGCCGACGCAGATGCCGATGAGCAGGGCGAGCGCGAAGTCCGCGAGGGAGTCGCCGCCCAGCACGGCGAGAGCGGTCAGGATGAACAGGGCTCCCATCCCGGTGTTGACCGTTCTGGGGACGGTCTGGAGAACGGCCCGGTTGGCGATCGTGCCGACGGGCGTGCGACGGGCCTTCGCCCACAGTTCCCGTAGCCGGTCGAAGACCACCACCGAGTCGTTGACGGAGTATCCGATGACGGTGAGGAGTGCGGCCAGGAAGATGCCGTCGACGGTCCGTCCCAGCCAGGCGAAGGCGCCGACCAGGATGATGACGTCATGGATCAGAGCCCCGACCGAGGCCAGGGCGAACGTCCAGCGGAACCGGATCGCCAGATAGGCCAGCTGCACGAGGACGGCGATGCCGAGGGCGATCAGGGCATTGCGCCGGAGTTCGTCCCCGAGGCTGGGGCCGATGAGTTCGTCGCGGATCTTGGTGGTTTTGCCGCCTTCCTCCGCGAGGGCCGCCCGCAGGGCCTGTTCGCCGTCGTCGTCGAGCTCTCCGGTACGTACCGAGAGGTCGCCCGCACCGGCCGTGGTGACCTCGGCATCGCCGAAACCGGCGTCGGCCAGGGCGTCGCGGGCGCGCTCGACGTCGACGGGCCGACTGGTCGAGTACTCGACGAGCCGCCCGCCGGTGAACTCGACGCCCAGGTTGACGCCGCGTACGACGATGCCGAGGACCGCGACGGCGATCAGTGCCGTGGAGATCAGCAGCCAGCGGTGCGGGGAGCGCATCAGCTGGGGGTCGCGACGGGTCAGCCAGGTCCGCACCCGGCCGGGACCGGCGATGCCGTTGACGCCCCGGTAGTCGCTGACGAAGCGTGAGCCCGAGGCGATCTCGGTGAGTGCGCGGGCGATGACGAGGGCGGAGAACATCGAGGCCATCACACCGATGGCGAGTGTGACACCGAAGCCCTTCACCGGTCCGGAGCCGAGGAAGAAGAGCAGCCCGGCCGCGATCAGTGTCGTCACGTTGGAGTCGGCGACGGCGCTCCAGGCACCACGGAACCCCGCGGTCAGTGACGAGCGCAGCGTGCGGCCGGGACGTTGTGCGTGTTCTTCCCTGGCCCGTTCGAAGACCAGCACGTTGGCATCGACCGCCATCCCGATGGCCAGAACGAATCCGGCGAGGCCGGGCAGAGTGAGGGTGACGCCGAGGGCGACCAGGGCCGCGTAGGAGATCAGTCCGTAGGCGGCGAGTGCGACGGCGGCGAGCGCGCCGAAGAGCCGGTAGACGACGGTGATGAAGAGCGCCGTGGCCGCGGCGCCGATGAGGGCGGCACGGGCGCTGGCGTCGATGGCGGCGGCGCCCAGCGTCGGACCGACGGTCCGCTGCTCGACGATCTCGACCGGGAGCGGCAGGGCACCGCCCTTGATGAGCAGGGCCAGTTCTCTGGCCTCGTCGGCGCTGAAGGAGCCGGTGATCTGGGTGGAGCCCGAGGGCAGACCCACGCCGCAGCCGGCCGAGGGGGAAACCTGCGGCGAGGAGATGATCTGCTGGTCGAGGACGATGGCGACGCGCCGCCGCTCGTCCTGGACCGGATGACAGGCGGCCTCGCCGGTCAGCCGGGTCCAGTCCCGGCCCGCCTTCTTGTGGAAGTCGAGGGAGACGGTCCAGCCGGCGCCCTGTTGGGCGTCGAACACGGCGGTGGCGTCCTTGACTCCCGCGCCGGAGAGCCGGGCCGGGCCGAGGTCGAGGGAGCGGCCCTGCTCGTCGGCGAGCGTCGGCCCGCGGTCGGCCCGGTCGTCCGCCTTCCCGTCCGCCTCGTCGCTGTTCCGTGTGCCGGGGCCCTCAACGGCGTGGAAGCTGAGCTGGGCGGTTCTGCCGATGACTTCGGCGGCCTTGCGCGGGTCCTGGACGTCCGGGAGCTCGACGATGATCCGGTCCTCACCGGAGCGGGTCAGGGTGGGCTCGGCGACGCCGAGGTTGTCGATGCGCTGGCGGAGCACCTCAAGAGTGCGGTCGGTGCTCTCCCGGTCCGCTTTCGCGGTATCGGAGTCCTTGGCCTGGAGCACCAATCTGGTGCCGCCCTGAAGATCGAGGCCGAGTCTGGGTGACATGGTCAGGGTGATGAGCGCGGATACGAGCAGCACGGCCGCAGCCAGAACCGCTCGCACCGTGGTGGCGCGAGTCATGGGTTTCCTCCGAGGGGGCGCCGGGCGCCCTCACCTCGGCGAGGACGGGACGGCGGTTCTGTGGGACGGTTCCGGTGGCAGGACCGGTGGCCGGTGAACGGCCGTTCCCGGAGGTCCGCGTACGCCGGGGAGCGCGACGCGGAAGCGGCCGGCGGCACGAAGGGGTGCGGCGGGGGGCCGCTGGTGGGAGTGGTGCGGCGGGCGGATGCCGGGTGGACCGGACAGCAGGATGTCGGGGCCGGGCGGCTGGAGTTGGTGCGCGGTCCGGGCGTGGTCGGTGCCGGCCCTGGGCTGGGGAGCGGTCGTGGGCGCGGGCCGGTGGCGGTCGGTCGCCGTGGCCGTGCGGGTGCGGCGGGTGTCCTGGACGGTGCTGGTCCGGGCGGTCCGGTCGGTGTGCGGGGTGGGCTGATGCGCGCCGGGCGAGTACGCGACGGAGGGCGGCACACCGGCGAACGGCCGGGCCGGGAGTACGGCTCCGGCTGTTGCGGGGGCGCCGCCGCCGACGGTGAGTACGGCGAGCAGGAGGGCGACGAGGAACTGCCGGGCCGCCGGTACGCGTTCGCGGTGCGCCGGGTTGCCCGGCCGTGCCCTCGGGGGCGCGTTCCCCGGGGGCGGCCCCGGGAGGGGGGTCACCTCTGTCGACCGGGCAGGGCCGGTGCCACACCGGCCCGGCGGAGCACGGAGCTGAGGATCAGCCCGGCGCCGCGCACGACCGTGGTCGCCGGGTCTTCGGCGAGACGTACCGGAACACCGAGCCGGACCGCGATCCGGTCGGTTATGTCGGGGCGGGCGGCGCCGCCCCCGGCGAGCAACGGGCCCTTGCGCAGGGCCCCCAGGACGGCACCGTGCCGGTCCTGCTGCCACATCGCCATGACCATGTCCAGGACGGTGCGCACGACGGCGGTGGGTGGCTCGCAGGGGTCGAGGTCGCTCAGTCCCGTCTCGGCCTGGCGGGCGTCACGGACCAGTCCGTCGACGAGAAGGGTCACCTCGGTCAGCTCGGCGCCGAGGTCGACGACGAGCAGCGGGCCGCCGTCCCGCGGTCCGGCGTACGCGGCGGCGGCTCTCGCGCTGTCCAGGGCGATGACGCCGATCGGCCCGAGTGCGGCGATGAGCTCTCGCGCGACGGCGCGGTGCTCGGATCCGGCGAGGACGGGATGGCTGAGGACGATCACGGTGTCGGTGCGGTCCGCGCCCAGTGCCGTCTCGGCGATACGGCCGAGCATCCGGCCGCAGGACACGGGGTCGACGATGCGCCCCCGCCGGACGGGGCGCCCGTGCCCGGGTTCGGCGCCGGGGTCGCCGCAGGCTCCGGTGTCCGCGATGACGCCGTGGCCGGGCAGCCAGGCACGGGTCCGGGAGCTGCCGAGGTCGAGCGCGATGCCGCGAGTGACGCCCCGGTAGTCCCGGCGGACGGACGGGTCGAGTCGCGGTCCGTCGTGCAGCGAACGCATCGCCCCTCCCCCGGTCTGCCACCGCAGCCGTTCACACACCCATGGACCCGCTGATAGCGAGGCATGGCCGAGCCCTCACTATGCAATAGGGAGGCAAAGAAAGCCACTCCCAGGTAAATCCAAGGGCTCGGCGTTGCATGGTCCGCGTCCTGTCGTCACACCTCCGACGGAAGGAATCCGGCGATCAGTTCGGCGAACTCGTCCGGCGCGGCAATCCGGACACCGAGGTCCTCGGCCTTGGTGCGCTTGGATCCGGCCTTCTCGCCGGCCACGAGGAGGGTGGTGCGCTTGGAGACGCTGGACGAGGACTTCCCGCCGGCCCGCTCGATCAGTTCGTTCATCTGGTTCCGGGACAGCTTCTCCAGCGCACCGGTCATGGCGCCGGTCACCACCACGGTCATTCCGTCGAGGGGCAGCCCGGCGACCCCCTCCCCGTCCGCCGTGGCGGCCGCTTCCGTACCCTCCTGGCCCGGCTCGGGCGGCGGCGTCGCTCCGGGCTCCGTCATGTTGACCCCGGCGGCCATCAGCTTCTCGATCAGCGGGGCCAGCTCCACCAGCTCCGCGACGACGCCCGCGGCCTTCTCCTTGCCGATGCCGTCGACCCGCTGCAGCTCCTCGGCTTCGGCGGCCCTGATCCGGTCCATGTCCGCGAAGTACCGGGCGATCCGCCGTGACATGGAGCGCCCGGTGCCACGTACCCCCAGTGCGCAGAAGACGCGGGAGAGCGGCTGGGTCCGTGCCGTTTCGATGGCGGCGAGGAGGTTGTCGGTGCTGGTCTCGCCCATCCGCTCCAGGCCGAGCAGCTGCTCCCGGTCGAGAGTGAAGAGGTCGGCGAAATCGACCACCAGGCCGGCGTCGACGAGCTGGACGACCCGGGTCGTGCCGAGGCCCTCGATATCGAGCTGGTCGCGGCCCGCCGCGTACGAGATGGACGCGACGAGGCGGCAGTCGCGGCCCCGGACACAGCGCCAGCGCTGCTCGCTGGTGTCGATCTCCGAGCCGCACTGGGGGCACGCCTCGGGAAAGACGACGGGCTGCTCGTCACCGGTGCGCAGATGGGCGACGGGCGCCTCGATACGGGGGATGATGTCGCCCGCCTTGTAGACCATCACCCGGTCGCCGATGCGCAGATCGCGGCGGGTGATGTCGGCCGGGTTGTGCAGCGTGGCATAGCTGACGGTCGAGCCGTCGATCTCGACCGGTTCGAGAACGGCGCGCGGTGCGATGATGCCGGTCCTGCCCACGTTCCATTCCACGCCGAGGAGCCGGGTGACCTTCTCCACGGCGGGGAGCTTGTAGGCGATGGCCCAGCGCGGCGCCCTGGTCCCGGAGCCGGCCTCGCGCTGGTCGGCCGCGAGATCCGCCTTGATCACGATGCCGTCGATGCCGAACGGCAGCGACGCGCGCAGGGCCGCCACCTCCTCTACCCGGGCCTGCACCTCCTCGACGGCGGTGACGGTGCGCGGCGCCACGTCCGTGTCCGCCGCGGTGTGCACGCCGAGCGCGGCGACGTAGGAAAGGACCTCGCTGTGCGGGAGTTCGGCGAGGGTGCCGGTCAGCTCTCCGGACTCGGGCAGCGGGAGGGCGCCGTAGGCGAAGAACGTCATCTCCACCGTGTACGCCCGGTCCTTGGCGCGCAGGGTGCCCGCCGCGCCGTTCCTCGGGTTGGCGAAGGGGGCGCCGCCGTGCTCGGTACGCACGGCGTTGGCCTGCTCGAACTGCTCTCTCGTCATGAGGATCTCGCCGCGTATCTCGATCGTCACCGGCTCGGCGAGTCGCTCGGGGAGGCCGGACACGGTGCCGATCGCGTGCGAGACGTCCTCGCCCGCGGTGCCGTCGCCCCGGGTGATCAGCCGATCCAGCCGGCCCGCCCGGTAGCGGGCGGCGACCGCCAGGCCGTCGAGCTTCGGCTCCACGCTCCACGCGGCGACGGGCCTGGCGATCCGGCGCTCCAGGGACGCGGTCCAGGTGGCGAACTGCTCGGCGGAGAAGACGTTGTCCAGCGAGAGCATCGGCACCGTGTGCGGCACGTCGCCGCCCGCGGCGCCGCCCGCCACCTTGCCGGTCGGAGAGGCCGCCAGCACCTCCTGCGGGTGCTCCTGTTCGTATGCGGCGATCCCCCGCACCAGCCGGTCGTACGCGTCGTCGTCGAGCGCGCTCTCGCCCGTGGCGTAGTACGCGGCGGCGGCCTGCGACGCTTCTTCGACCGCGGCGGCGTAGGCGGCGGCATCGGCGAGCACAACAGCTGAGTTCGTCATGGCCCCCATCCTGCCGCCCACCACTGACAACGCCCCTCAGCACTGACAACGCTCCTCAACCGGCCGCCGGAACTGTTCCGTCCGCCTCGTCGACGCCGCTCGTCGTGCCCGGCGCCGCCAGCGGTATCTGTGGTCCCGGGCACTCCCGGAGCCAGCGCCGCAGCACCTTGTGCACCTGCTCGGCCCCGACCAGCTCCGTGCCCTCCGCCACCGGGGCCGACAGGTCCGCCGGCCAGAGCAGGAACGGCCGGGACTGCTCGCCGCCCAGACCGCCGTGCGAGCCGATCTGCTCCTCGAAGGCGTGCACTCGGCCCGTGGATTCGTCGTACATCGAGTTCACCATGATGTCGGCGACGTGCGGGAAGCTGTCGGTGCGGCGCACCGCGGCCGCCGCGCCGGGCCCGAAGGACGCCAGCGGTCCCTCCCCGTCCTTCAGCTCCGACAGCGGGATCTCGACGCCGCCGCGGCCCAGCACCACCGATCCGTGGCGCTCACTGCGCACCAGCAGGAAGCCGATGCCGGGGTGATTGGCGAGGGTGCCGAGCAGTGCGGGTCGGCTCCGGTCGAGCTGTTCGCGCGAGGCCCGCCCCGCCATGTCCGGGAAGGAGATCAGGCCGAGGTTGCCGGAGGCGAGGACGACCGGGTCGGACGGTTTCGCCCGGTGCTCCGCCTCGCCCTCCTCGACCGGCCGGCGGTGCAGGGCGATCCGTACCGCGTCACGCGCCTCCGAACCGCTGCGGGTGCGCTGTGCCCGACGGGGTACGGGCAGCCCGCAGCCCGCCCGCACCAGGTCCTTCAGCGTCAGCCCGTACGCCCCCGCAAAAGTCTCTCCGGGGCTCTGACCGTGGTCGGAGAGCAGCACGATCCGGTACCTGCGCGGGGTGTGCTCGGCGACCTTGACGATCAGGGCGAGCGACCGGTCCAGGCGCGCGAGCACCTTCTCCGCGTCCCGGCTGCGCGGTCCGGAGTGGTGCGCCACCTCGTCGTACGCGACCAGGTCGGCGTAGACGGCGGTGCGTCCGGCGAACATGTCCCCGATGACCGCGGAGACCACGACATCGCGTTCGACGACGGTCGCGAAGGCCCGGATGAAGGGGTAGAGCCCACCTCGCTTGATCCGGGGGGTGTCCTTACGGATCCGCGCCCGGGTTGACTGGCCGATCTCGCGGCAGACCTCGGCGAGGAACGACAGCGCGGTACGCACGGCATTGGCCGGATCGGAGAAATAGGCAAAGTATCCCGCCCTGGAGCGACGGCCCTTGCCGAGCCGCGCGGCCATGGACAGGACGAGCGCCAGCTGGTCGGCGCCGCCGCTGAAGAGGTTGCCGCGGCTGGCTCCGTCGACCGTGAGCAGTCCGCCGTCACGGGTGCGTGCGATGGCGCGGCGCTGGAGTTCGAGGGCGCTCGCGGGGCGGCTGGAGACCATGACGTCGCCGCTCTCCTTCTCGTACCAGCGGAAGGCGGGGATGTCGTGGTTGCTGCCGTGCAGGATGCCGAGCTGGCTGGACCCGGTCTGGCTGGACCAGTCGGTGCGCCAGGGTATGAGCCGGTGGCCGTCCTCGTTCGCGAGCCACCGCGCGACGGTCGGCATCAGGCCGGATTCGGCGGCGTGGGCGAGAACGTCGTGGCCGACGCCGTCGAGCTGGATGAAGACGGTGCCGGGTGGGCCGCTGCGCCCGCTGTCCGTACCGCTGCGCCGTCGGTGGCGGTCGGCGAGCCGGGAGAGGCGGCGCCGGTAGGCGTTGTCGTCGCGGACGGCGAGCGCCGTAGAGGTCGCGGAGGCGACGGCGGACATCACCGCGGCGACGACGACCGCGGTCTCCGGGTTGGCGGCGCCGCGCCCGTCCGGGATGAGCCGCAGGGCGAGCAGCAGCAGCGAGCCGTTCAGGAAGAAGACGAGCATCCCGAGAACGAGTGCGGGCACGATGAGCAGCGCCCGCACCAGGACGGGCCAGACCAGTGCGGAGAGCAGACCGAACGCGCCGGCGCCCCAGGCCGCGGTGAACGCGGTCTTGGTGATGCTGTCGCCGTCGTCGGACTGGAGCTGGAAGTCCGGCAGAATCCCGGCGAGTGCCAGCATCGTGAGCGTCGAGACCGCCCACACCACCGTCACTCGCATCAGGGCGTTGCCGGCTGTTCGCCATCGCCCGTCACCCACGCCGTTCCCACCTCACGTCCGGACCCCTCCGATCCGGGCCCTTGCGCCCCAGCCTTTCACAGCGGGGCAGTGGGCCTGAGCCGACGACGGCCCGGGGCGGTCAGCAGCCGTCGTATCCGGCGGTCGGCATGGAGAGCCGACGGTGCACGCTGGCCTTCGTACCGGCGCTGTACGGCGGCTCGTCGAGTCCCGCGAGCTCCAGGCGCACGCCGCGCCGGGCGCACTCCGCGGCGAACTCGGGCACCGAGGTGAGGGCCCGCGCCAGCACCCGGTCGTTGGCGGCGACGAACAGTTCGATGTCGCCGCTCTCGACGTCCGTCCACAGGGCGTGGTGGTCGGGGCGCAGCCCGTAGAAGCGCAGTTGCCGGGTGACGACGTATCCCTTGTCGGCGGCCCAGCGGGCGCACATGGCGTGCTGGCCGCGGGTGTCCACGAGGAACGGATCGCGGTCCAGTTCTTCGAGCGGCGTGAGACTGGCGATGGCCGCCACCCGTACGTCCTGCCCGTCCCCCATGGCCGTTCCCCCCGTGCTAGGCGTAGGGGGCGACCCTACCCCTCCGGCTCCCGCGCAAAAAGGCGCGTGCCGGGACGGCGGAAGCGCGGAATACGGACACGGAGCAACTGTGCGCCCCCGCGCCGGGCGGAACCGGGCGGGGGCACAGGTGGGTGGCAGGGATCAGAGCGACGTCATGACGTGCTTGATGCGGGTGTAGTCCTCGAAGCCGTACGCGGAGAGGTCCTTGCCGTAGCCGGACTTCTTGAATCCGCCGTGCGGCATCTCGGCGACGAGTGCCATGTGGGTGTTGATCCACACGCAGCCGAAGTCGAGGTTCTTGGACATCCGCATCGCGCGTGCGTGGTCCTTGGTCCATACGGAGGACGCCAGGGCGTAGTCGACGCCGTTGGCGTACTCCAGCGCCTGGGCCTCGTCCGTGAACTTCTGGACGGTGATGACCGGGCCGAAGACCTCGTTCTGGATGATCTCGTCGTCCTGCTGGAGACCGGAGACGACGGTCGGGGCGTAGAAGTAGCCCTTCTCGCCGACCCTGTGGCCGCCCGCCTCGACCCTGGCGTGCTCCGGAAGGCGGTCGATGAAGCCGCTGACCTGGGCGAGCTGGCCAGCGTTGTTGAGCGGGCCGTACAGCACGTCCTCGTCGTCCGGCTGCCCCGTCTTCGTGTCGGCCGCGGCCTTGGCGAGCGCGGTGACGAACTCGTCGTGGACGGACTCGTGGACCAGGACCCGGGTCGCGGCCGTGCAGTCCTGGCCCGCGTTGAAGAAGCCGCCGACGATCAGGTCCTCGACCGCCTTCTCCAGGTCGGCGTCCTCGAAGATCACGGCCGGAGCCTTGCCGCCGAGCTCCAGGTGGACCCGCTTGACGTCCTTGGCCGCGCTCTGCGCGACCTGGATGCCGGCCCGCACCGAACCGGTGATGGAGGCCATCGCCGGGGTCGGGTGCTCGACCATCGCACGGCCGGTCTCGCGGTCGCCGCAGATCACGTTGAAGATGCCGAGGGGCAGCCCCAGCTCCTCCAGTACGCCGCCGATGATCTCGGCGATCAGGACGGTGGAGGCGGGGGTCGTGTCGGAGGGCTTGAGCACGACGGCGTTGCCCGCGGCGAGCGCCGGGGCGAACTTCCACACGGCCATCAGCAGCGGGTAGTTCCACGGCGCGACCTGCGCGCAGACACCGACCGGCTCGCGGCGGATGATCGACGTCGTCCCCTCCATGTACTCGCCGGCCGAGCGGCCTTCGAGCATCCGCGCCGCACCGGCGAAGAAGCGGACCTGATCGATGGCCGGGGCCAGTTCCTCGGTGCGGGTGAGGTGGAGCGGCTTCCCGGTGTCACGGCTCTCGGCGGCCACCAGCTCGTCGGCCCGCGCCTCCATCGCGTCGGCGATCCTGAGCAGGGCCAGCTGCCGTACGGACGGGGTGGTGTCCCGCCAGACGGGGAACGCGGCAGCGGCGGCGGCCATCGCCGCATTGACGTCGGCCTCGCCGGAGAGCGGGGAGGTGGCGTAGACCTCGCCGGTGCCGGGGTCCACGACGTCGAGGGTGCGGCCGTCCGAGGCGTCCGCGAAGACGCCGTCGATGTAATTACGGAACGTGGTGCTCATGGAACCGGTCTCTCTCATGGTCGGGCTCGTGTCGGGCGGCGGTGGAGGTGGGACGCGTGGTCAGGCGGTGATACCGGTGGGAGGCACCGTCACTCGGCCGAACGGGCGGACAGGTGCTCGTGGACGGCGGGCCAGCTGCCGTCGGCGGCACGGGCGAACACGATGGTCTCCCGCTCGTGGACGGTCTCCTCGCCGGCCCGGGTGACGATCGTGGTCTCCACGTCGTGGCTGAAGACGGCCGTGGTGCCGTAGTGCTGGACGAGCTGTCCGGTCGAGACGCAGCGCACGATGCGGAAGTCGTCCTCGGTCACCCACCGCTGCCACAGCGCCCGGTACTCGGCGGTGGAGCCGAGCCGCTGCGGGGTGGAGTGGAAGACGAAAGTGGCGTCCGGGGCGAAGGACCCGAAGTAGTCGTCGAGGCGGCCGTCGGCGAAGGCGGCGATCAGCGCGTCGGCCGCGGCCCGGACTTCGTGGACGGGGGTGGTGCTCATGTACGGCTCCTGGTGACGGGGCGTTGGGGGGCGGAGGGCCGGGCCGTTCAGCTCGCGGCGGCGGGTGCGGCGGCGACGGTCTCGTCGTCCGGGCCGCCGGTGATGGGCACGACGGCCGTGTCCGACGCCCTGACGAGTCGGGGGCCGTCCGGGCCGTACACCCCGCGCGGTTCGGGGAAGAGGGTGAGCAGGCCGAGGTAGACCACCGCCGCGAGCCCCAGGGCGACCGGCAGGGAGATGTCGGTGCCGTTCGCCAGATTGCCGAGCGGGCCGACGAACTGGCCAGGCAGGTTGGTGAACAGGAGCGCCACACCGGCGGAGAGGAACCAGGTGGACATCCCCCGCCAGTTCCAGCCGTGGTTGAACCAGTAGCGGCCACCGGTCTGACGGCGGTTGAAGACCTGGAGCGCGTCCGCGTCGTACCAGCCACGCCGGGTGACGTAACCGAGTGCCATCACGATCATCCACGGGGCGGTGCAGGTGATGATCAGCGTCGCGAAGGTGGAGATGGACTGCGCGAGGTTGAGCGCGAAGCGGCCGAAGAAGATGAAGGCGATCGACAGGGCGCCGATGAAGAAGGTCGACTGCACCCGGCTGAATCGGGTGAAGACGCTGGAGACGTCGAGGCCGGTGCCGTACAGCGCGGTCGTGCCGGTCGACAGGCCGCCGATCAGGGCGATCAGGCAGAGCGGCAGGAAATACCAGCCGGGCGAGATGGCGAGCAGTCCGCCGACGTAGTTGGGGGCGGCCGGGTCGAGGTACTTGCCGGCCTTGGACGCGATGATCGAGGCGGTGGCCAGACCGAACAAGAAGGGCAGCAGCGTGGCGATCTGGGCGAGGAACGCGGCGCCCATCACCCGGCGGCGGGGCGTCGTGGCCGGGATGTAGCGGGACCAGTCGCCGAGGAACGCGCCGAAGGAGACCGGGTTGGACAGCACGATCAGCGCGGCGCCGATGAACGACGGCCAGAAGAGCGGGTCGGCGGTCGAGGTGAAGGTACCCGCGTAGCCGGCGTCGAAGTCTCCCGCGAAGGCGAACGCGCCGAGGACGAAGAGCGCCGAGGCGGCGACCACCGCGATCTTGTTGACCATCAGCATGAAGCGGAAGCCGTAGACGCAGACCACCAGGACGAGCCCGGCGAAGATCGCGTATGCAATGCCATATGTCACGTCGGACTCGGGCAGACCGGCGAGTCGGTGGGCGCCGCCGACGAGCGCGTCACCCGAGGACCACACCGAGATCGAGAAGAACGCCACCGCGGTGAGCAGCGAGAGGAACGAGCCGACGATCCGGCCGTGCACACCCAGGTGGGCGGAGGAGGAGACGGCGTTGTTGGTGCCGTTGGTCGGGCCGAACAGCGCCATCGGGGCGAGCAGCAGCGCACCGGCGACGAGGCCGAGCAGTGTCGCCGCGAGTCCCTGCCAGAAGGACAGTCCGAACAGGATCGGGAAGGCACCCAGCACGCATGTCGCGAAAGTGTTGGCACCGCCGAAGGCGAGCCGGAAGAGATCGACCGGTCGGGCCGTGCGGTCGGCGTCGGGTATCCGCTCGACACCATTGGTCTCGACTTCGGTGATCGAGGCAGTCACGGGCGCTCCACCTTTTGTTCATGGGGACGGTCCCACAGTCTGTGGCCCTCGACGACGGTCGACAATTGTGCAGATCACAGAGCACTAGGCTGTTGTCTGTGGCCGACAACAAACTCACCGTGGAGGATCTCCTCTCCTTCCCCGCTCTCCAGCTCTCCGTGAAGGCGGGCAGCAGCGGGCTGGGGCGCTCCGTTTCCTGGGCGCACGCCAGCGAACTCGCCGATCCGACGCCGTGGCTGCTGGGCGCCGAGGTGATCATGACGACGGGCCTCGCGGTCCCGCGCACCGCCACCGGGCAGCGCGCCTATCTGGAGCGGCTCGACGACGCCGGTGTCTCCGCGCTGGCGCTCTCTGCGCAATTGCACATGCCACCGCTGCACGACGCGTTCTTCCGGGCGGCCGAGGAGCGTGGCTTCCCGGTCCTGGAGGTCCCGCTCGCCGTCCCGTTCATCGCGGTCTCCCAGGAGGTCGCCGCCTCGGTCCAGGAGGACGCCCGGCACCGGCTCGGCGCGCAGCTCCAGGTCTTCGGCTCGCTGCGCTGGCTGGTCGCCGAGGATCTGGACACACCGACGCTGCTGCGCCGTCTGGAGCGCCTGTCCGGTTACGACGTGTATCTGTGCACGCCGCAGGGGCGCCCCCTCCTGCCCGGTGTGCCGGCGCCCGAGCCGGGCGTCCTGCCCGCTTCCGTGGACGCTCCGCCGACCGTCCCCGGCGGGTTCGTGCTGCCCGTTCCGGCGCCCGGCGGCCCGGCGGGGTTCCTCGTCGCGTACGAACGGGAGGGTGCCCAGCCCGCCGGCCTCGCCGTCGTCCAGCACATCGCCACGGTGGCGGCGCTGCGGGTCGCGATGGTGCGCAACGAGCGCGAGACACTGCGCCGCGAGGGCGCGGAGACCCTGGCCGAACTCCTGCAGGAGGTACTGGACCCGGAGACGGCCCGGCGTCGGCTCGCCCGGCACGCGATCGAGGGCGACACCGTGCTGATCGTGGTGCGGCGGACCACGGACGAGGCCCTGCTGCGTTGTCTCCAGGACCACCCGCATCTGCTGCTCACCTGGGGGGCGGACCGGTATGTCCTGGGCGCGCCCCGGCTGGCGGGGGAGATCGGTGGACTGCCGGACGTGGCGGCCGGGATGAGCCGCCCGTTCCTGCCGGGTTCCGCGCTCCGGGTGGCCCAGCGCGAGGCGCTCTGGGCGGTTTCGAAGGCGGTCGAGTCGGGCCGCTCCGTGGTCCGCTACGGCGACGACTCCCTGGGCCGCTGGCTGCCCGAGGACCCGGCGGTCCTCACCGCGCTGGTCGAGCATGTACTGGGCGAGGTCCTGCGCTACGACCGGGCCCATGACTCCCAGCTGCTGGTATCCGTGCGTACGTGGATGGAGCGCGACCGCCGCACGGAGACGGCGGCGGCCGCGCTGCACATCCACCCCAACACCCTCGCCTACCGGCTGCGTCGCTTCGGTGCGCTGACCGACCGTGACATGGCGTCGACGGGGGCGCTGACGGAAGTCTGGCTGGCCATCCAGGCGGCGGGGACGCTGGGCCTCACCGACTGACCACGACCGGCCGGGACGGCAACCGGCGAGGAGCGCAACCGGCCGGGACGGCAACCGGCCGAAGCCGGGTCACCCGATCCGGTCACGGCACTAGGCTCGTTGCCAGGGCCGGAAAGAAAGAACCCGGAAACGAGGAGGCACCGCGTGCCGGTGGAAGTCACCTGGTGGGGTCATGCCACCTGCACGATCGAGGACTCCGGGGTCCGGGTGCTGACCGATCCGCTCTTCGTACGGCGCTTCGCGCATCTGCGCCGCCGCCGCGGGGAACTGCCCGGCCCCGAGGCCGCGGTCGCCGATGTCGTGCTCGTCTCCCATCTGCACTCCGACCACCTGCATCTGCCGTCGCTGGCCCGTCTCGCCCCCGGAAGCCGGCTGATCGTGCCGACGGGTGCGGTGCGCTCCGTGCCGGGGCTGCGGATGCTGCGCGCGGTGCGCGGGCTGCGCATCACCGAGGTCGGACCGGGCGACGAGGTCCGGGCCGGCGAGGTGCGGGTACGGGCGGTTCCCGCGCTGCACGACGGAAGGCGCCTGCCCATGGGCCCGCATCGCTCCCCCGCACTCGGCTATGTGGTCGAGGGCGAGGCGCGGACGTACTTCGCCGGTGACACCGGGCTGTTCGACGACATGGCCGGGGCCGTCGGTCCGGTGGATGTGGCCCTGCTGCCGGTGGGCGGCTGGGGTCCGTATCTGGGCCACAGCCATCTGGACGCGGGCCGGGCGGCGCAGGCGCTGGCCCGGCTGGCACCGCGGTCGGCCGTTCCGGTGCACTACGGCACGTACTGGCCGGTCGGGATGGACGCGGTCAGACCCCACGAGTTCCACTCACCGGGCGACGAGTTCGTCCGCAAGGCGGCGCAGCTGGCACCGGAGGTGGCGGTGCACCGGCTTTCGCACGGCGAACAGGTGCGGCCGGAGGCCGCCAGGTGATCCAGGAGGTTGTGAGACAGCTGCCCCCCGAGTCGACACAGCAGGCCCTCGGATATCCGTCCTTGTTCCTGCTGGTGGCGCTGGGCGCACTGGTGCCCGTGGTGCCGACGGGGGCGCTGGTGAGTTCGGCCGCGGTGGTGGCGCTGCACCAGTCGTCGCCGTTCTCGCTGCTGATCGTCTTCGGGGTGGCGTCGGCCGCCGCGTTCCTCGGGGACATCTGTCTGTACTGGCTCGGTCAGCGCGGGGTGCGGTCGAAGAACGGTTCGAAGTGGCTGCGGGCGATCCGTGACCGGGCCGCTCCGGAGCGGCTGGCGCAGGCACAGCGGAAGCTGGACGAGCACGGCGCGATGGTGCTCGTGCTGTCGAGGCTGGTACCGGCGGGACGGATTCCGGTGATGCTGGCCTGTCTGCTGGGCCGGATGCCGCTGCGCCGGTTCGCCCGGGGGGACGTGCCGGCGTGCCTGGCGTGGGCGGCGACGTACCAGCTCATCGGAATACTGGGCGGTTCGCTCTTCCCCGAGCCGTGGCAGGGCGTGGTCGCGGCGGTGGGCCTGACGCTGCTGATCAGCGGGGCGCCGGCGGTGTGGCGCAGGACGCGGGCGCGGTTCAGCCACTGATCGTGCGGGGTACCGGCTCCAGCACGCGGGAGCCGCCGATCGGCAGGTCCCAGAGCCGTGTCCGGGGGTGTCCGGCCCGCTGCCAGGCGGTGCGCAGCCGGGCCAGCGGTTCGAGTACGGGCTCCGCGGAGAGCACGAAGGTCGCCCAGTGCATGGGCGCCATCGCGTGGGCGCCGAGGTCCTCGTACGCCTGCACGGCCTCCTCCGGATCGGTGTGCACGTCGCCGAGCCACCAGCGGGGTTCGTACGCCCCGATCGGCAGCAGTGTCAGATCGATCCCGGGGTACCGGCGGCCGATCTCGCCGAACCAGTGGCCGTATCCGCTGTCCCCGGCGAAGTGGATGCGCTGCCCGCCGCGGTCGGCCGTGTCGATGATCCAGCCGCCCCAGAGGGAGTGGCAGGTGTCGGTGAGGGTCCGCTTGGACCAGTGATGGGCGGGGACGAAGTCGAAGCGGACGTCGCGCAGGCGGGCGGATTCCCACCAGTCGAGTTCGGTGACGCAGGTGAAGCGGCGACGGCGGCACCAGCGACCGAGCCCGGCGGGGACGAACAGCGGGGTGTCCCTGGGCAGCCTGCGCAGGGTGGGGGCGTCGAGGTGGTCGTAGTGGTTGTGGCTGATCACGACGGCGTCGACGCGTGGCAGGTCCTCCCAGCGGACGCCGACCGGTGTGATCCTCGGCGGGGTGCCGAGAATGCGCCGGGACCATACGGGGTCGGTGAGGACGGTCAGTCCGCCGGTGCGGACGATCCAGCTGGCGTGCCCGGCCCAGGTGACACAGGTGGTGTCCGCCGGGGTGGCTGGCAGGGGTTCGGGGGCGTACGGGAGCCGGTGGACGCCACGCAGCCCCTCCGTGTTGGGCCGCAGCGCGCGTTCACGGGCCAAGCGAGACATGCTCATGACACCAGGGAGAGGTGTGGTGAGCCGGTCGGCGAAGGACTTGGGCCAGACCCGTACCTCGCCGAGCGGGCGCGGTCCGACGACCTCGCCCTGGGCGATCCGGCGGGCGGGGGCGGTCCCGGCCGAGGAGTGCTCGGTCTGTTCCGTCATCGAGAAACTCCCGTCTCGGTTCGGCGTCTCGGTACCGGCGCCCGGTCCGTCATCGGAGTTCGTCGAGAGCCGCTGCGAAAATGCTCAGGGCTTGAGCCACGTGCGGCAATTCCAGGGGCTCCACAGCGGTGAGGGACTCCGTCTGCTGCTCCGGCGTCGTCCCGAGCAGCGTCCCGGTGCCCAGCCGTACGCGCAGCGCACCCAGTTCGTCGCCGAACCGGTGGCCTCCGGGCGTCGGCGCGCCGAGGCGTTCGGTCAGGTACTCCTCCAGCTCCAGCGAGTCCGTGACGCCCCGGTCCGCCAGCCGCGATCTGAGCGGACCGAGGTCGGCGTAGAGATGGCGCCCCGCCTGCGGGGGCCTGGCGAGCGCGCCCGACGCGAGGACCGCGCGGTGGGCCGCCGCGGCGATCCGCGCGTGGAGCGCGGCGGCCCGGCGGACCCGCTCCGTGACGGCATCCGGTTCGCGCAGCGCGTGGGCGGCGGCCATGGCGACGGGTCCCGCGACGAGCGCACCGAGTGCGGTGAGGATGTCGAGGGTACGGGCGTGGCGCACCGCCGCCCGCTCGGTGTCGGGAAACCGGGCGACCGCGACCGGCCAGGAGGACGGGGTGAGCGCGCCGGCGAGGTCGCAGACGACCGTGACGTCGTCCGGGCACATTTCGGCCGGGCTGAGCAGGACCGTGTCGTGCGGCCGGTGCAGGGTGTCGCGCCAGGTCTCGTCGCTGACGATGTGCAGCCCCTCGGCGACCGCGGCCTCGCACGCCTCACGCACGAGTTCCGGCGGGGCGACCGTGGCGGTCGGGTCGTCGACGACGGAGATCAGCAGCAGCCGGGGCCGGCCGCCCTCGGCGCGCACTCTGCGCACGGTCTCCAGCAGCGCGTACGGATCGGGCACTCCGCCGCACTCGGCCGGGGTCGGCACATGGTAGGCGGGCCTGCCCAGCAGCCGGGCCTGCGGAATCCAGGTCGCCGTGCAGGGGCGTGGCATGAGCACGTCGCCGCCGTGGGCGGCGATCAGCGCGAGCAGCAGCGGCGAGGCACCTGGGGCGGCGGCGACACCCTCCGGGGTGCCGTGCAGCCCACGCCGCGCCCAGTAGGCGGTCGCGGCCTCACGCAGGGCGTCGCCGCCACCGGTCGGTTCCGGTGCGCCGCGGCCGGCCGCGGCGGCGAGCACCTCGGCCAGCTCGGACAGGACGGGCAGACCGGGATCGGGGGCGGGCGGCCCGTACCGGACGGGGCCGCGGTCCTCCCGTACGCGACGCGCCCCTCCGCCGCCCTTCTGCCGCCGCCCCGCCCGTCCGGTCCGCTCGGTCCGCTCCCGCGCCATCCGGGCCTCCTTCGCCACCGCCCTGTCGTCTCGCACTCAGGGCCTTTGAGCACACAGGGCCCTTTATACGAGGGATCCACCGGCGGCGCCCGCCCAGCTGAGCCGTCACCGGTGGGAGGCGGCGAGCCGGCGAAGCGGGGAATCGAGGGGCCGGGGAGTCAGGGAAGCGGGCAGCCGGGGAGGCGGGCTCAACCCGCGAAGGCCGTACCGGGCAGCCCGCGCCCCGCGTCCGGCAGCACCAGCAGCGAACCGGAGAGCGGATGCGGTGCGGCGAGCCCGGAGCGGGCCGAGGTGATGTAGAGATCGCGCAGGTCCGCACCGCCGAAGGCGCAGGCCGTCGGGCGCTGCACCGGCAGGGCGACCGTCCGGTCCAGGCCGCCGTCGGCCGTGTAGCGGCGGACCGCGGCGCCGTCCCACAACGCGACCCAGACGGCGCCCTCGGCGTCGACGGTCAGGCCGTCGGGGAATCCCGCACCCTCCTCGACGGTGGCGAACGGACGCCGGTTCACGGCGCGCCCGCCGTCGAAGTCGAAGACGTCGATGCGGCGTGTGGGCGTGTCGATGAAGTACATCAGCCGCCCGTCCGGGCTCCACCCGATGCCATTGCTGCAGGCCACGACGGGCAGCACCGAAGTGACCGCGCCATCGGGCGCGATGCGGGCGAGGCTGCCGCCGGTCTCCGCGCCGTCGTCACGCATGGTGCCCGCCCACAGCGCCCCGTCCGGAGCGACCGCCGCGTCGTTCCCGCGGCGGCCCGGCTCGGGATCGTGGACCAGCCAGCGGAAGCGGCCGTCGGGATCGTACAGTCCGATGCCCTCCCGCAGATTGACCACGAGTCCGCCGCCCGCGCGCGGTTTGGCAGCACCGACGTGCTGTTCGGTGGCCATGACCGTACGACGGGCACTCACCGGGTCGTAGGTGTGCACCCGGGCGGAGACGATGTCGACCCAGATCAGCCGACCGGTGGCCGGATCCCAGGTCGGGCCCTCGCCGAGCTCGGCCTGCTCCTGTACGGCCACATCCAGGCCTGCGGTGGTCATGTCTGCCCTTCGTGGTGGACGGGCCGGCCGACGAGCGCGTCGGCGCCGTCGAGCACGGAGCGCACCGGTTCCCTCGCGCTCCTCGGCCCGGCGAATCACGGATACGGAGAGGGAGAACGCGACGACGACACCGGTGCGGTCCCGCTGCGACGCGGCGCCACGGCCAGCATCGGGAACACAGAGTAGTCGCGCGCCACATGCCGCGACAACGCCGACACCGACGGGTGACGGGTGATGGCCGACGGACGGCACGGGGCTCGTCGGTCGGGCAGCGTGAGCGGCTGGGCCGGGACCGCCGCGAGCGGCCCGGCCGACACGAGTCCGACGGCGTCCCGACAAGGCCCTGACGGGCGGGACGGGAGTCTCTGCGGTGGACGCAGGCCCCCACGCGGCCCCGCCGACCCGGTGGCCCGCGCGCGAGCGCGCCCGCTGGTTCGGTGCGTCCGGGCGGGGTAGGCGGTGTTCCATGTCCGCACCACGCCGTACTCCGTTCACCGGCCCGTCGTCCACTTCCTTGCGCGGCCGGCTGCACCGCCGCGATCTCACCGTGTTCCACGCCCTGGCCCACCGCAACTGGCCGGGCGCCGGACCCGTGCTGCCACGGCTGAGCCGCAGCGCCGATCACGGACTGCTGTGGTTCGGGGTCGCCGCGGGCCTGGCCGCGCTGGGCGGCAGCGCACGGGCCCGGCGGGCCGCGCTGCGGGGAATCGCCTCGCTGGCGGTCGCATCGGCCACGATCAACACGATCGGCAAGGGCGCGGTGCGCAGGGAGCGTCCGCTGCTGGACACCGTGCCGGTGATACGGCAGCTCAAGCGTCAGCCGTTCACGACGTCCTTCCCCTCCGGGCACGCCGCGTCGGCCGCGGCCTTCGCCACGGGCGTGGCTCTCGAATCGAAGGGCTGGGGCGCCGTCGTCGCCCCGCTCGCCCTGTCCGTCGCCGCCTCCCGCGTCTACACCGGAGTCCACTATCCGAGCGATGTGCTGGCGGGTGCGGTGCTCGGCGTCGGGGCCACGCTGGCCCTGCGGGGTGTCGTGCCGACCCGCGGACAGCTCCCGGCACCGGGGCGACCGCCCGGCCACGCGCCCGCCCTGCCGGCCGGCCAGGACCTGGTGGTCGTCGTCAACCAGGAGTCGGGCACGGCGACCGCGACGGCCTCGCTGGTACGGGACGCGCTGCCGCGCGCCGCGGTGGTGGAGTGCGCCCCCGAGGAGCTCCCGGCCGAGCTGGAGAAGGCGGCGGGCCGGGGCCGGGCGCTGGGGGTCTGTGGCGGGGACGGCACGGTCAACCGGGCCGCGGCCGTCGCCGCCGTGCACGGTCTGCCGCTCGCCGTGTTCCCCGGCGGAACGCTGAATCATTTCGCGTACGACCTGGGCATCGAGACGGTGGACGACACGTGCGCCGCGCTGACCGCGGGCGATGCGGTCAGGGTCGACCTCGGCCGCTTCCGGCCCGGCCCCGAGGGACCGGGAGGCGCGCACGGCTACTTCCTGAACGCCTTCAGCCTCGGCGTCTATCCCGAACTGGTACGGACGCGTGAGCACTGGGCCCCGCGTATCGGAGGCTGGCCGGCGGGCCTGGTCGCGGCGTGGAAGGTGCTGCGGGGCGAGCGTCCGCTGGAGGCCGAACTGGAGGGGCGGCGGCGCCCGTTGTGGCTGCTGTTCGTGGGCAACGGGCTGTTCCAGCGCGTCGGTCCGGCGCCCGGACGGCGGCACGACCTCGGGGACGGCCTGCTGGATGTGCGGGTGGTGCACGGTGGCCGCACACCGGGCCTGCGGCTGCTCGCCGCCGCCTTCGCGGGACCGCTGACCCGCTCCCCCGTACATGCGGCGGAACGGCGCCGAAAGGTGCGGATCGCCGGCCTGCGACCTGGTACGCCCTACGCGTACGACGGCGAAGTGGCCTACAGCAAAAACGAGTTGATGATCGACAAGCTCCCGGAGGCGCTGACGGTGTACTGCCCGATGACGAGGTGAAGGAGCCTGCCGGAATCCGCCGCGCGCAGGCGAACCAGGGCGGCCGACCGACAGTCGGCCGCCGCCGGCTCACGCACTGACCACGCCTGTCCACATGACAAGACCCCTATCTCATTATTCGGCATCCGGGCGTACGGTGGCCGTACCGATCAGCGAGAAAGGATCCACGGCCATGCCGAAGGAGACCGCCGTCTACACCCACGGCCACCACGAGTCGGTGCTGCGCTCGCACCGCTGGCGCACCGCCGCCAATTCCGCGGCCTACTTGATCGATGAGCTCCGCCCCGGCATGACCGTGCTGGACGTGGGCTGCGGACCCGGCACCATCACTGCGGATCTGGCCGCACTGGTCGCCCCCGGCCGGGTGACCGCCGTCGACACCTCCCGGGAGGTCCTGACCTGCGCGGCCGAGGCCGCGGCCGAACGCGGCCTGGACAATGTCGAGTTCGCCACCGCCGACGTGCACGCCCTGGACTTCCCCGACGACTCCTTCGACGTCGTCCATGCCCATCAGGTGCTCCAGCACGTGGGCGATCCGGTGCGGGCGCTGCGCGAGATGCGGCGCGTCTGCCGTCCCGGCGGCATCGTCGCCGCCCGCGACAGCGACTACGCGGCGATGACCTGGTACCCCGACGCGCCCGGCATGGATTCCTGGCAGGAGCTGTACGGCCGGGTGGCCCGAGCCAACGGCGGCGAACCGGACGCGGGCCGCCGGCTGCTCTCCTGGGCCCGCCGGGCCGGCTTCACCGACATCACCCCGACCGCGGCCAACTGGTGCTTCGCCACCCCGGAGAACCGCGCCTGGTGGAGCGGACTGTGGGCGGACCGTACGGTCGGCTCGGTGTACGCGGAGCAGGCCGTGGACGGCGGCCACGCGAGCGCCGAGGAACTGGCGGCGATCGCCACGGCCTGGCGGGAGTGGGGCACGCGGGACGACGCCTGGTTCATGGTCCCGCACGGCGAGGTGCTCTGCCGGGCCTGATCACCGCCAACTACCCTTGCCCACATGGATATTCTGGGAACCACGCTGCGCATCTGTGTCGACGACCTGGAGGCCGCGGTGGCCTTCTACGAGGACCTCACAGGCAGTTCCGCACTGCGCTTCGAGCGCGGCGGGGTCTCGGTCGCCGCGGTCAGCTGCTTTCTGCTGATGAGCGGCCCGGAGCCGGAGCTGGAGATCCTGCGCAAGGTGACGGCGACGATCGCGGTCAAGGATGTCGGCGAAGCCCACGCCTCCCTCACCCGTGTCGGCGCCCGGATCCTCGCCGGACCGGTGCCGACGCCGGTGGGCCGCAATCTGATCGCCGTCCACCCGGACGGCTCGGTCTTCGAGTACGTCGACCGGAACCTGACCGTTTGACGGGCGCTCGTCCGGCCCGCGCCCGTCCGCCCGACCGGTATCGGCCGTGCCACGGCCGCCCCCGACCCGTGGCCACCCGGCTCATGGCCGTCCCTGTCCCGCCTCCCCGCCCGCGCCGGTCGCGGCGGGACGAGGCGGGGCGGGACCGGGCGGGGCGGGGCGGCCTTCGCCGTCAGGTCCTGGGGCGCATCCGGTAGTTGTATCTGTCCGGCAGCGGCTCGTCGGTGAGCTCGGCCCACACCTCGTCCAGGATTTCCGCGCCCTCCCGCAGATCCGCCACCTCGAAGCCCTCGTCGAAGACGGCCCGAGCGGCGGCACGGTCGCCCTCGACGATCAGCAATCGCGCCTCCAACAGGCGGAAACGGCCGCGCTGTCGATGCTCCGTGCACAGGCCGTTCCACACCCCCCGGGCCGCTTCGGGGAGCCCTGCCGTCAGCAGCGCCTCCATCGCCTCGCGGGCGAGCGCCGCCATGGCGGACATCCAGGCGTCGCCGTCACCGTCGGGGCGTTCCGCGCACAGGCCGTCGAACGCCTCGGCGTAGAGCTCCGCGGCCCTGTCCCACTGGGCGCCCTCCTCGGCCGCGACGGCGAGGCAGCGCAGCAATGGCCAACGGGACGTGGCGAGGGCCAGTCCGCGCTCCCAGCTGCGGACCGCCTGGGCGCGGTCGCCGGCGTGCCACTGGGCGACGCCGAGGTGGTATTCGGTAAGGGGTTCGGCGGAGGCCGTCTCCAGCATGTCGCGCCAGTGCGCGGAGACCAGGGAGGGGCCGGGCGGAACCGGCCCGCGCGGTGCGGGAAAGGCCCCTTGTTCCAGCAACTCCAGCCAGGGTTGCTGCTGTTCACCGAGAGTCGACTCGGCGAACGGTGTGCCGGGGAGCCGGTGCTTACCACGCCGGACTTCGAGGGCACCCCAGCCGGAGCCGGTGGCGAGCGACTCGCCGGGCTCGGTGTCGGCACACGGGTGCCAGGCGGCGTACGCGGCATCGACGTCGGCGCGCGGCAGCGCCTCGGCGAGCCGCCGCTCGGTCTCGGCACGGGCCGCCGCCCAGTCGTCGCCGTGCACGGCCGCGGGGTCCGCGGACAGGGGTCCGTACGACTCCAGCCAGCTGAACTCGGCGCCCGGTGCAAGGGGAATGTGTTCCAGCTGGGTGCGGGCGAGTCCGGCCTGGATCTCGGCGTAGCCGACGGTGCCCGGCTCGGTGAGCCACTCCTGCCAGCGCCGCCCGCCCGGTCCGCTCCCCCACAGGAACAGCTTCCGGCCGCGCAGCAGGTCGGTGGACGTCTGGACGAGTCCCCTCCCGTCCTCGTCGAGGGAGGCGATCCAGCGGCGCGAGCCGTCGGGCACCTCGTAGAAGTAGTCGGCGGGGAAGTCGCCGCGCAGGGGGTACGTACGGTCGACGTGGCCCGACTCGGGGACCGGGACCCGGGTCAGGGTCCGCTCGTAGCCGAAGTGCCACGCCTCGTCGGCCGGGGCCAGCACGCGGGTGCGTTCGCCTTCGGGTACGGCGATGTTGGACCACCAGTAGACCGGTGCGGTGTGCTCGTGCGGATTGCGTATCCGTACGCCGACATGCAGGAAGTCCGAGTCCTCGGGCAGCCAGAGGTCCACCTGGAACGGCAGGTCGCGCAGCCGCTCCCACTCCCACAGGCGGACCATGTCCCCGCCGTCGGGCGCGGGCACTCGGGCTGCGTGCACCGGGGCGCAGGACAGGGTGGTGTGGCCCGTGGCGCCGATGTTCCATTCGATGCCGCCGGAGAACCAGGCTCCGTTGAGCGCGAAGTCGGCGGGCTGCAGGACGGGGTTGGTGTAGAGGAGTTCGCGGCCGGTGGGCTTGTGGTGGAGGGAGTGGATGCGTCCGCCGAGTCCGGGCAGGACGGTGGCTCGCAGCCGCTCGTTCTCGATGACGATCGCGTCCAGCGCGGTGGGGGCGCGTCGGCGGCCGTACCCGTCGAGGACGCGCACCGGCAGCACGGTGGCCAGTGGCTCGTAGCCGATCTGGCGTGCCATGTCACGTGGCAGGCCGGCTCGGTCACGGTCGTCGACGACATGCATCTCGTCGAGCGGCCGCAGAGCGGGCAGCGGGTTCTCCGGGCCCAGTGGTGCGGCGGGCAGAGTCAGTACGGCACGTCGTACGGTCGTGGCCAAGGCAACCTCGCTCCCTCGCGCGGGCCGCCGCAGGTCCGGGCGCCCCCCGATGACCATGGAACACGCTGGACAGCGGCCCGGCCAGAGGGGTCGCCGTCAGACTTCGGCAAAAGCAGGGCCCGGCTCGGGAGACCGGAGGCCACGAACGTGCCACCCGGGACCTCTCCCCACGCTGTTTCGCGTGTGTCTCGTCCCCGTCGCCGTGGCCTGGGCGCTCGACGGTGGACATCGTCGTCTCGCTCATCCGTGCCGACCTGGCTGCTCGGGGCGGGAACCGGCCCGGCCTCTTCCGGGGAGTGGGCTCCCTGGAAGAGGATGCGCCGGTACCGGCCCGCTCAGCCGAGGTCCATCTCCGGCTCGTACATGTCCAGCCACATCGCGAGGTCCAGGGTGCGCTCCAGCCCACGACGGGAGGCCGAGGTGATCCCGGGCGCGTCGTGTTCGGCCACCCGTTGCAGCCGGTCACGGTCGATGAGGTCGAAGACCCGGTGGTCCGGGCGCGCGAGCAGGTCGCGGGCGTGCTCCTGGAGTGCGACGGCGTACTTCGGGTCCTGGGTCGACGGATAGGGGCTCTTGGTCCGCTCGTACACGGACCGGGGCAGCAGGTCCGCGGTGGCCTCGCGCAGCAGGCTCTTCTCCCTGCCGTCGAAGGACTTCAGGGCCCAGGGGGTGTTGTAGACGTACTCGACGAGCCGGTGGTCGCAGAACGGCACCCGGACCTCCAGGCCGACGGCCATGCTCGCGCGGTCCTTGCGGTCGAGCAGGATGCGAACGAACCGGGTCAGGTGGAGGTGGCAGATTTTGCGCATGCGGTACTCGAAGTCGCTCTCGCCGGTGAGCCGTTCGATGCCGGCGACGGCGGAGTCGTAGCTGTCGCGGATGTACGCCCGCAGGCCGAGTGCCTGGTTCACGTCGTCGCGGAGCATGCCCGCGTCCTCGCCGAAGTGCTCGGCGAAACGCACCAGCCAGGGGAACGTGTCGGCTTTCCGGGCCTCCTCGTCGAAGAACTGGAGGTAGCCGCCGAACACCTCGTCGGCCGACTCCCCGGACAGCGCGACGGTCGAGTGTTCGCGGATGGCCCGGAAGAGCAGGTAGAGCGAGGCGTCCATGTCGCCGAGACCCATCGGGATGTCCCGGGCCCTGATCATCCGGGCGCGCACCTCGGGGTCAGCGAGGGCGTCCGGATCGAGCACGATGTCACGGTGGATGGTGCCCGCCTCCCGTGCCACGTCGTGAACGAACGGGGTGTCGGGAGTGGTGCGCAGTTCGTCGGCCACGAAGTTCTCGGTCCGCCCGACGAAGTCGACGGCGAAGGTGCGGACCTTCTCACCGCTCCTGGCGAGCTGTTGGGCGGCGAGCAGGGTGACCGCGGACGAGTCGAGGCCGCCGGAGAGCAGGACGCAGCGGGGTACGTCGGAGACCAGTTGCCGGCGCACGATGTCGTCGAGCAGCGTCCGCACCCGGGCGACCGAGGTGTCCTGGTCGTCGGTGTGCGGGCGGGTCTCCAGCCGCCAGTAGACGTGCCGGCGCAGACCGCCGCGGTCGACGGTGACGACCGTGCCGGGCTGCACCTCGTACATGCCGTCCCACACGGCGTGGCCGGGGGTCTTGACGAGGGTGAAGAGCTCCCGGAGCCCGTCGAGGGTCACGCGGGGCCGGGCCAGCGGGTTGGCCAGGATGGCCTTGGGTTCCGAGCCGAAGAGCACTCCGTCGGCCGTCGGCCAGTAGTAGAAGGGCTTGACGCCCATCCGGTCGCGGATCATGACGAGCTTGTCGTGGCGGCCGTCCCAGAGGGCGAAGGCATACATGCCGTTGAGCCGTTCGGCGAGGGACTCGCCCCACTCCAGGTAACCGTGCAGGACGACCTCGGTGTCCGAGTCGGTGAGGAAGCGGTGCCCGCGGGCGGTCAGTTCCGTGCGCAGTTCAGTGAAGTTGTACGCCTCGCCGGAGTAGACCAGGGCGACATCGCCCTCCGGTGTGCCGACCGTCATGGGCTGGCGTCCGCCGGGCAGGTCGATGATCGCGAGCCGACGGTGACCGAGCCCCGCGTGTTCGGCCGTCCAGGTGCCCCGGTCGTCGGGGCCCCGGCAGGCCATGGTCTCCGTCATCGCGTCCAGCGTCGCCATGTCCGCGGCTGCCCGCAGATCGCGGTCGAACGAGACCCAGCCGGCAATGCCACACATACGCGTCCTCCCGATTCGGTCCCGGCCGGGAGAGCGGTCCGTACGCACGGTGCCGTCCCTTGGGCGGCATGCCGAAGGCGGAGGCCCGGCAGAACCAGTTGTATCCAGCAGCTATGTATCGAGCCTGTGCCTGCGATTGCGTACGGTCAACACGGTCGTCACATGGATGGAGGCCGGCTCCTCGTACTTTCGGCCGCCGCTTTCCCCTTCCTATACGGGACCACCATGCTTCGCAGCCCGTAAGGAAAGGGCCCGCGGGCTCCGAAGGCGGCCCGAA
Source organism: Streptomyces sp. NPDC047515 (assembly GCF_040643055.1). Taxonomy (NCBI): domain Bacteria; kingdom Bacillati; phylum Actinomycetota; class Actinomycetes; order Kitasatosporales; family Streptomycetaceae; genus Streptomyces; species Streptomyces sp. NPDC047515. The sequence continues at coordinate 73,696 of NZ_JBEYTM010000024.1, read as the reverse complement.
TCAGCCACGGGCAAAGACTTTCCCAACCCCGGGATGAGCCGGTGGAGGGCACTCGGCGGTCTGCGGACGGTCCGGTACGGCCGATCAGGGTGACTGATCCGGGTGACCTGTCCGGCGGACCCGCTCGATAGGCTGGTCAGGACCTTGTCCACGTCGGTGACCTGCGGTGTCCCGGGCGGTCCGCCGCCGGGGACACCCGGCCGACCGGCTGATCCGGAGTACCGCGTGCCCCTGCCGCTCACTGTCGCCGTCGCCCAGCCCGGCTGCGCCCCTCTCGACATCGCCGCCAACGCCGCGGCCCACGCGGAGGCGGTCAGCCGGTCGGGGGCACGACTGGTCGTCTTCCCGGAACTGTCCCTCACGGGCTACGACCTCGCTGCTCCTGCCGTGTCCCCCGACGACCCGCGCCTGCGCCCGCTCGTCACGACGTGCCACGAGTCGGGGGCGACGGCCCTGGTCGGGGCGCCGGTGCGCGCGGCGGACGGGCGTGAACACATCGCCACCCTGGCCGTGACCGGCGAGGGTGCCGCCGTCGTCTACCGCAAGATGTGGCTGCACGGTGCGGAGTCCGACCGCTTCGCCCCCGGTGAGCGGCCCGAGGTCCTGGTCGTCGACGGGCTGCGGCTCGGGCTGGCGGTGTGTTACGACGCCGCCGTTCCCGAGCACGCCGCGGCCACGGCCGCACTGGGCATCGACGCATACGTGGCGAGCACGCTGTACGGTTCCGGGCCCGAGCAGGCCGCTCGGCGGGACGGGCACATGAGCCGGTCGGCGCTCGCCCATGACGTGTGGGTGGTGCTGGCCACCTCGGCGGGACCGAGCGGGGTGTACGCCCACACGTCGGGCGGCTCCGGCATCTGGGCACCGGACGGGACCCCGGCCGTGCAGGCCGGGCCCGAACCGGGCGCCGTGGTGTCCACGACCCTCAGCACGGGCCGGGCCGTCGCCCAGGCGCGCAGGCTCAGTGGGTGATGCCGGCAACGTGCCTGGGCTTTCGGGAGTCAGTGGCCGTCTGAGAGCCTGTCGGGCGGCCTTCGATCGGACAGCGGACGCGGTCTGGTGCGTGCGATTCCAAGGCGCCGGGATGTCCTCGGACGGGGTCTCCCCTGCTCGAACGAAGCTGAGAGCTCGGGGATGGAGCTACCAGGGCATTTCGGCAACGCGGGAGGGGGTCCCCCCGGCCCTCAAGGCCTTGGGGGAGTGCGTGCCAGGGCGTGGCCGCCCGATCAGAGGCCGCCCGACAGGCTCCGAGGCAATGCGACGGTGGCCGCGACGTGGTTCGTCGCCCAGGACGGGAGCCAGTTGTCCCGGGGAGGCTCGCCGGACTTGCGATGTGGTTGATGACTGCCCCTGGTGCGGGACTCGGTGTGGTCCCGCAGAGGTCGTCACCACCGTCGGTGCACGGTGGCTTTGGTGCCGGTCACCAGGCTTGCCGGCGGAACGTCATCGGCCACGACCGCGCCGGCGGCGACCACGGCATCACGGCCGATGCTGACGCCGGGCAGGATCGTGGCACCGGCACCGATCCACACGTTCTCCGCCACGTCGATGGGCGCGCCGGTGAGGTACAGCCGCCGCTCCTCGGGATCAACCGGGTGGCCGCTGGTGATGAACGTGACCTTCGGGCCGACCATCACGCGCTCACCGAGCCGGATGCCGGCGTAGTCCAGGAACGTGCAGTTCTGGTTGATGAACACGCGCTCGGCGAGGTCGAGGTGGAGACCGTGTTCCGTGTAGAAGGGAGGATAGATCGTGACTCTCGGCGGCAGCGGCTTGCCGAGAATCTGTTCGAAAAGTTCCGCCTTGCCTTCTTCGTCCTCGAAAGGCAGGACGTTCAGGCGGGAGGTGAGCTCGGTGACCCGCAGGACCCTCTCGGCCATGGCCTGGAACTCTGCGCTGTGAATGCGCATGAGACGGTCGCTCGACATGCCACAACCCTTTCTGGTGTACCGGTAACTGGATGAGACTCGCCCTTGGGCGCTGGTGGAGGCGGCTGTCAGCAGCCGGTCGAGTCACCTTTGCCGGGGTGGGACCTGCGAGCATGCGCGATGTCGCTGTCGCCGCGTCGTGGCGTCGTTGCCCAGGACGGGAGCCAGGCCGTCTCAGGGACCCTTGGCAGGCTTCCGAGGTGGGTGATGATGCCACGAAGTCCTGGGTGTGGATTCGTTCTGGGGAGGATGAGCGAGAGTGGGTATGCGAGGGTCGGATTCACGACAGGGATGCGACGCAGGTCGTAGTTCGTCGGCCAGATGTACCGGTCGCGTGCCCCAACGAGGGTGGCCACGTCCGCGGAGTCCGCGAGGGTGTCCAGGAGTACTTCGTCTCCGAAGTGCGGGCCTGCGGCGTCGATACGCAGGTCGAAGTGGGTGGCGAGCTGATCGTAGAACTCCGCCCATTCGCTACGGGGCGCGATACCCGGCACCCAGATCCGGTGCTTACGCAGCTGCCGCGGCGTCAGTCTTCGCGCGGAGGCGAGCGGATGTCTCGGGCCGACGAGAAGTTCCAGCGGGGAGTCGAACGCGTGGATCATTCGCACGCCGGGCGGCAGTGTGGCCGGGTCGGTGACGGAGCGGAACGAGGCGTCGATGTCGCCCGCTTCGACGGCGGCGACCGCCACACGTGGGTCGTCGACTCTGAGCGTCACCACGTCGAGATCGGTTTCGGGACGCGACCGCCAGTAGTCGTGCAGAACCACGGCCTGCGCGCTTCGCAAACCGAGAACGTCGATCCGAAGGGCCCGGGAGCCCGGCCTGACCGCGGTGATGGCACGCTCGACACCCGCGACGATGCTGCGCGCGTGGGGGAGAAACGCCTGACCATCGAGCGTCAGCTCAACCCCTCGGGCGGTACGTGTGAACAGTCGCACGTCCAGCTCGTGCTCCAGGGCGGCGATCCGCTTGGAGACTGCCTGCTGTGTCACGCCCAGCTCATCGGCCGCATGTTGGAACTGTCCGAGCTCGGCCGCCCGGACGAACGATCGCAGTGCTTCGGTGTCCACTGGTCCATCGTAGGCGTGCCCAACCAATCGTTGTGGCTCGCGCAGGATCGGTTGTTTCATCGCGGTCCGGGTGCTGCACTCGGCGCAAGCGTCAGCACCGTCCTGGCCTCCTACGACTGGTCGCCGTCCTGGCTCACCATCTCGGCCGTGATCGCCCACCGCTCGTGGTCTCGCCAGGCACCGTCGATGAAGAGGAAGTCCGGCGAGAATCCTTCGAGACGGAATCCGGCCCGTCGCACGAGGGCGAGCGAACCTTCGTTGCCGGGCTGGATGTTGGCTTCGAGCCGGTGCAGGCCGAGCGGTCCGAAGGCGTGCCGCAGGACCAGTTCCAGCCCTTCGCTCATCAGCCCGCGCCCCGCCGCCTGAGCGAAGGCCCCGTATCCGAGCGCGCCGCAGAGGAACCCGCCGCGGACGATGTTGTTGATGTTGATGAAACCCGCGATCCCGCCGTCGGCCCCGCCCTCACCGCCGTCCCGCTCGCCGCGCCCGCCCTCGCCGCCGTCGCGCTCGCAGACGAGGAATCCGGCCTTCGTGGGGTCATCGATCATCCGGCCCGCGTAGGCCTCGTACGAGCGGGCGTCGGCGGGCGGGGAGAGCCAGGGACTGTGCAGCCCCCGGCTCTCCCGCGCACGGGTGGTGAACTCCTCGGCGTCCGCTTGCGTGTAAGGGCGGATCGCCGTGCGCCGTCCCTCGGCCAGGTAGTCGGTTCCAGTCATCCGGCCAGCCTAAGGGCTGATCACGAGCGCCGGCGGTCCGTCGCGCAGGCGCGCCTCGGACAGTCGGAGCAGTCGGGGCCGCGCCGGTGTGATGCCGCCCTCGGCGGGTCACTCGCCCCGGTCACCGACCACCGGAAGCTCCAGCACACCGGTGTCCTCGGGGGCACTGACCACCGTGACCGGCTTGATGCCGCGGTTGCCCGAGTAGGCGCCGTCGCTGGCCGCGATGACGAATTCGAGCCGGTGGCCCGCCTCGTACCGGTGGACGATCCCCGGCAGCTGCACGGTGAACGAGCGGGTGACGTCCGGCACGCGCACCGGGGAGACGAGCCGGTTCACCAGCGTCCTGGAGCCGTCCGGTGCCACGTCGTACACCTTGGCGAACAGCACGAGCTTGTCGGCGGCGTCCCCGCTGTTCTGCACCCGCTCCGTCTTCGGCGAGACGACCTTCAGCGTGGCCTTCGGCGCACCGACGACGTCCACGGCGGCCGTCAGCGGGGCACTGCTCCAGCCCAGATAGGTGCCCTTGATGTCGTACGGCTCGGGGTCGGGCAGGCCGATGAGTCCGGCGAGCGAACTCTCCGAGTGACTGGTCGGCACGAGCCAGTTGGCGTACTGGCGGCTGCCCCGGGTGACCTTGGACCGGTTGTCTACGAGCTTGCCGTCGCCGGAGAGGTACATCTTCCGGCTCGGGGCCGGTACGCCGGTGGCGGTGCCGTAACCGCTCTTCCAGTCCCGGTAGTAGGCGAACTCCGGTCCGGTGTCGGTGTTCTTCCTGTGCTGGAGGTAGCGGTCGAACCAGGCGAGGACGCGCTGTCCGACGTAACTGGTCTCCAGATTGCCCTTGCCCAGGTCGAGTTCACCGGGTGCCTGCCCGCCGCTGTGTCCCCAGGCCTGCCAGATCATCTTGGTCGTGGTGCCCTGGGCCTTGAGGGTCCGGTACGTGGCGGTGGCCTCGTTCAGGTTGAACAGGCTGTCGGTCTGGCCCTGGACGAGCAGGGTGGGCGCCTTGACCCTGCTGAGGTAGTCGACGGGCGACACGCTGCGCGCGTAGTCGAGCATCGCGGCGGTCCGGTCCGCGGGGTAGCGGCCGGAGTTGAGCAGCCGGATGGTGTCGCAGGCCTGCGCCGCGAAGTGCAGGCAGGTGAGGCTGCCGAACCGGGACGGGTCGAGGCTCGCGTTGAGGATCGTCTGCCCCTCCCCCATCAGATAGAAGCCGTTGGTCCACTGCCACTTGAAGACACCGGCGGTGTCGGACGAGACTCCCTCGCGCGTACCGGCGTTGTTGGGAGCGAGTGCGTAGGCGAGGTCGTTCCAGGTGACCAGCGGCACGAGGGCGTCGACGCGATGGTCGACGGCCCCGGTCGCCATCTGGATGGCGCCGCCGTACGAGCCGCCGATCATGCCGACCCTGGGGTCGCCCGTGCCGTCCTTGGTGACGTAGTCGGCCTTGGTGCCGTCGTCGGCGGAGCGCGTTCCGGCGAGGAAGTCGATGAGTCCGGCGGCGGCCTTCCCGTCGATGGCCGGGTCGTCGAGCGTGATGAGGCAGCCGGACCTGCCGAAGCCGAGACCGGAGTAGACGAGGCCGACGTAGCCGCGGGAGGCGAATGCCTTGCCGATGGCGTCGGTCGAACCGTCGGATTTACTGCCGCCGAAGCCGTTGGTGGCGAGCACGGCGGGGGCGGGGTGCTGGGCGTCGACCCCGGCAGGACGGTACAGATCGGCGTCCACGGTGCAGGACCGGCCGCCCGCCTGAAGGGTGAACTTCAGCGGGGTGACGGTGTACGGGGAGCTCTCGCCGGCGCTCGCGTGCGCCGCACCGCCGAGGAACAGCGGTGCGGCGAGCGCGGCTCCGGCCGCGTACGCGACCGACTTCCGGGACAGCGTCCGGTGCCCGGACCGGGAGCGGGAAACAGCACGTGACACGAAAGCCTCCACACCGAGAGCATCTTACCGACCAGTAAGTACTGGGCCGCGCTCATGCTGTGACGCGTGTCATGGTGATGTCAACGCTCAGGACCCCGTTTCCTGAAGGATGCTCAACTTCTTCGCGATTTCCCGCCATTCAGGTCAGCGCGGGTACCTCGACGGTGAGTGTGGCCGGGCCGCCGTCGGCCGGCGCGTCCAGCACGGCGGGCACTCCGAGCGGAATCGTCAGCGCGGTCGGCCCGTGCCCGAAGCCCAGCTCCTCGACGACGGGCACGCCCAGTGGGCCGAGCCGGTCGGCGAGGACCGCCCGCACCTCCTCGTACGGACCGCAACCCGCCCAGGAACCGCAGGCTACCCCGGACACCCCGTCGAGCGCCCCCGCCCGCAGCAGTTGGGTGAGGATGCGGTCGATGTTGTAGGGGTCCTCGGTGGTGTCCTCGATCAGCAGCAGCCCGCCGTCGGCCGACGTCCGGGCGTGCGGGGTGCCGATGTCGGCGGCGAGCAGGCTCACGCATCCGCCGTAGGTGATGCCGCGGGCCCTGCCGGGGACCAGTACCCGGGCCGAGGGAAGGCCGAGGGTACGCACCGAATCGGGCTCGAACAGGGTGGCCCGCAGGGACTCCTGGGTGTCCGGGTCCTTGAGGAAGGTCTCGGTGCCGGCCATCGGGCCGTGCAGGGTGGCGAGGCCCATGCGCCGGGCGAACGCCTCGTGGAGCACCGTGATGTCGCTGTAGCCGACGAACACCTTGGGCCCGGCCGCGCGCATCGCCGCCCAGTCCACCAGGTCGACCATGCGGTGCACGCCGTATCCTCCGCGGGCGCAGATCACCGCGTCGACGGACGGATCGCACCAGGCCTCCTGGAGATCCCGGGCCCGCTCCTCGTCCGTGCCCGCGAGATAGTCCAACTCCGGGTGCAGAGCGCGCGCATGGGGCGCTTCGACGGGGACCAGGCCCCAGCCGCGCAGTACGTCCAGGCCCGCGTCGAGACGGTCGGCGGGCACCGGTCCGCTCGGGGACACGACGGCGATCCTGGCACCCGGACGCAGCCGGGCCGGTCGGGTCAGGGGGGCTAGGGTCACTTCTTCAGCTCCAGTCGCGGTACGTCGGGACAGTCGATGCCGAAGGTCTGGCCGTACAGGGAGAGTTCGGCCTCCAGAGCACGGATCATGGTGTCGGCGCGCCGGAACCCGTGCCCCTCCCCCTCGAAGGTGAGGTACGCGTGCGGGATGCCGCGCCCTTCGACCCGGTCCAGGAACCGCTCGCACTGGACGGGCGGGCAGATCGGGTCGTCCAGCCCTTGGAGCAGGATGAAGGGGGCGGTCAGCCGCTCGGTGCGGCTGACCGGCGACCGTTCGCAGTAGCGGGCCGGGACTTCGGCGATCGGGCCGACCAGGGATTCCAGGTACTGCGACTCGAAGTCATGGGTCTCGTCGGTGCCCCAGCCGGTCAGATCGAGGATCGGGTAGATGATCGTGCCGCAGGCGTAGACATCGGTGCCGGTCAGCGAGGCCGCGGTGGTCCAGCCGCCGGCGCTGCCGCCCCGGATGGCGAGCCGCCGCCGGTCGGCCGTGCCCTCGGCGGCCAGCGCCTCGGCGACGGCCGCGCAGTCCTCGACGTCGACGACGCCCCACTGTTCGCGCAGCCGGTTGCGGTAGGTCCTGCCGTAGCCCGTGGAGCCGCCGTAGTCGACCTCGGCGACACCGATGCCGCGCGAGGTGAAGTAGGCGATCTCCAGGTCGAGTACGAGCGCGGCATGGCCGGTGGGACCGCCGTGCGCCCAGACCACATAGGGCGGCAGTTCACCTTCGGGACCGGTCCGGTCGGGGTTCCGGGGCGGGTAGATGTGGGCGTGGATCTCGCGCCCGTCGGGCCCGGTGAAGGTGCGGTCGTCGGGCTGCGGGTAGTACGCGGGGTCGACGGCGTCCTTGTGCGGTGTGCCGATGATCCGGGTGCGGCCTGTCGCGGTGTCCAGTTCGACGACCTCGTAGGCGCTGTACGGGCTCGCGGCGATGCCGATGGCCCGGCTGCCGTGCACGGCGAGCGACTCGGCCCATTCGGTCCAGGGCCCGGCGACGTCGACGAGTTCGCCGGTCTCCGGGTCGAGGATGCCGAGCGTGGTGGTGCCCCGGCCGTGGACGGTGGCGATCAGGCCGTTCTCCAGGGGCCGGAACCAGCTGAGGCCGATCTTCCAGAGCGGTCCGGCGAACTCCTGTTCCCGGGGACGGAGCGCCACCACGCCCCGGTGCGGGTCGGCGCGGTACAGGTTCCACCAGCCGCTGCGGTCACTGGCGAAGAGCAGCTGCCCGTCGGCACCCCACTCGATCTGCGGAACCGACTCCTCGGGGCCGCCGCCGAAGCTCCAGGCATGCTGGAACGTACCGTCCTCGGCGACGTCCGCCAGCATCACCTCGGTGCCGTCCCACGGCATGCGCGGGTGGTCCCAGGCGATCCAGGCCGCCCGCCGTCCGTCGGGCGAGAGCTTCGGTCCGGTGACGAACCGATGGCTGTCGTCGGTGAGTTCACGTACCGCCGAACGGTCGTCGGCCGCGGAGCCGTCCAGGGGTACGGCGGCGAGCACCCGGCGCAGTTCGGTGGGTGCCTCGCCGGTGAACTCCTCCAGGACGCACCAGACCTCGCCCTGCTCGCCCCGGTCGAGGTGGAGCTGCGGGTCGACCCAGCGCAGCCCGCCGCCGACGGGTGAGACCGGGGTCAGCGGCCGGGGTTCACCGGATCCGTCGGGGGCGTAGGCGTACAGCCGCTGGTCGGCGAAGTCGACGAAGACGATCAGCGGGCCCCCCTCGGCGCGTTCGGCCCCCGCCCAGGGCTGTCCGCCGTACTCGATGACGCGGCTCCGTACGTTCCACGGAGCGGGCAGCGCGGTGCCGGTGGTCCCGTCCGCCCGGCGGCGGACCAGGGCGCGGCGGCCCGCCTCGGCAGGGCGCGGCTCCGTCCACCACACCTCGTCGCCGACCACGCCGACGTACTCCGGGCGGCCGTCGTGCGACGCCGCGAGCCGTGCGTCGATCGGTGACGGCCAGGTTCCGTAGGCCCCTGTGGACACCATGATGAATTCCCCCCGTAGCGGGTCAGGCCGTGCGCAGATAGTGATCGAGGACGCGGACGCCGAAGTGCAGCGCTTCGACGGGGACGCGTTCGTCGACGCCGTGGAACAGCGCCTGGTAATCGAAGCCGACGGGCAGCTTCAGCGGTGAGAAGCCGTAGCCGACGATGCCGAGCCGGGAGAACTGCTTGGCGTCCGTGCCGCCCGACATGCAGTACGGCACGGCATGGCCGTCCGGGTCGAAGCGCTCGATCGCGGCGCGCAGCTTCGCGAAGGTCGGCGAGTCGACCGGCGCCTCCAGCGGGACCTCGCGATGGTGGAACTCCCAGTCGACATCGGGTCCGGTCAGCCGGTCCAGAGTGGCGTGGAACTCGTCCTCGCCGCCGGGCACCATCCGGCCGTCGATGTACGCGGTGGCGTGGCCCGGGATCACGTTGACCTTGTACCCGGCGTCCAGCATGGTCGGGTTGGAGCTGTTGCGGACGGTCGGCTCGACCAGGGCGGCGGCCGGGCCGAGCTTGCCGAGCAGTTCGTCCACGTCGAAGCCGGGAGCGTCGAGGTCGGGGTGGATGCCGTGCAGCGCGGCGATCTCGGTGAGCGCGGCGCGGACCGTCGGGGTGAGCCGGATCGGCCATTCGTGCCCGCCGATCCGGGCGACGGCCGCGGCGAGTGTGCTGACCGCGTTGGCCTTGTTGACCTTGGATCCGTGCCCCGCCTTGCCGTGTGCGGTGAGCTTGAGCCAGGCCGTTCCGCGCTCGCCCGCGGCGATCGGGTAGAGCGGCATGGAGGGTCCGGCGTGGAAGGTGAAGGCACCGGATTCGCTGATGCCCTCCGTACACCCTTCGAAGAGCCCGGCGTGCCGGTCGGCGAGGAAGCCCGAGCCGTCCTCGGCGCTGGCCTCCTCGTCGGCGGTGTACGCGATCACGATGTCGCGACGGGGCCGGACACCGGCCCGCGCCCAGGCCCGGACGACGGCCAGGACCATCGCGTCCATGTTCTTCATGTCGATGGCGCCGCGCCCCCAGACGACACCGTCGCGGACCTCCCCGGAGAAGGGGTGCACGGTCCAGTCGTCGGCCTCGGCCGGGACGACGTCGAGATGGCCGTGCACGAGCAGGGCGTCGGCGGACGGATCGGTGCCCTCGATCCGGGCCACCACGTTGGTGCGTCCCGGGCTGCGCTCCAGGAGGGTGGGTTCGAGTCCGGCGTCGGCCAGCCGCTCGGCGACGTACTCGGCGGCCGGGCGTTCCCGGCAGTCGCCGCCGCCGCGGTTGGTGGTGTCGATCCGGATCAGCTCGGAGGTGAACGTCACCGATTCGTCGAGCGCCCGCTCGTCGACGCTCTGCCGGGGGTCGGTCGCCTCAGCCATACTGTTCCTCCACGGCGGACGACACGATGGTGGTCACCGCCTTGAACGTGCGGATTGCTTCGTACATCGTCTCGCTGGTGTAGGCGACGCGCCGTTCGCCGCTGGGTGCCACGCCGGGGACGACGGTGGCCGCGCCGGCCAGGTGCTCGGCGTCGAATTCCAGCTCGACGGTGAAGGGGCCGCCCTCCACCGGGGTGTGGCGCACCGCCAGCCCGGTCGCGTCCTTGGCCGCCGCGCGGATGTCGGCGGCGGTACGGGCCGGGGTGCGGCACACCGCGGCGTACCGCGACACATAGTCCTTCACGGCGACCTTGCGCGCCTTGGGGGCGTACCCCTGCGCGTCCGCACAGGTCAGGTCGTCGCCGGTGACGAGGATGACGGGAACGCCGTACTCGGCCACGACATGTGCGTTGAGCAGCCCCTCGCTCGCCCGGACGCCGTTGAGCCAGACCCCGGTGAGGGAGTTCGCCAGATAGGTGTGGGCGAGCACCCCCTCCGTGCCGGCGCCCGTGTGGTAGCCGACGAAGGCGATGGCGTCGACATCGCCGTGCTGGACGCCTTCCACCATGGAGAGGGGCTTGTGCCTGCCGGTGAGCATCTGGACCCGGTCGTCCAGCCGCTCCAGCAGGAGGTTGCGCATGGACCAGTGGGCCTCGTTGACGAGCACCTCGTCGGCGCCGCCGTCGTAGAAGCCGAGCGCCGCCGCGTTCACGTCGGAGGTGAACATGGCGCGGCATCGCTCCCACTGCGGGGTGCCCGGCAGCACATCGGCCGGCCAGGTCACGCCGGTGGCACCTTCCATGTCCGCGCTGATCAGGATCTTCATGCGGGGTCACGCTACGCGCCGAAGAACCGCCAGGCCAGAGCCACAGATACGTTCAATGGTCCAGTCCTCCGAAGAGAGTGCGACCCACACCCCCATCAGACGCATTCCGGACACTTCACGCCCGGCCGTCGGCCGGGCCGACCCTCGTCGCCTTGACAGCCTTCTCGCACGCAGACCATGATTCCATTAATTGACTAATGGAATTGAGGCGAAGTGCATGGCAGACACATTCACCCCGGGCGGCACGTCCGGCGCCGGGGCTCTGGAGGCCCGCGGCCTGGGTAAGCGCTACCGCCGCGGCTGGGCGTTGCGCGACTGCTCGTTCCGGCTGCCGGTCGGACGGATCTGCGGTCTCGTCGGCCCCAACGGAGCGGGCAAGAGCACCCTGCTGGGTCTCGCGACCCGGCAGGTGCAGCCGACGGAGGGTGAACTCCGCATCTTCGGCGTTCCGGTGGACGATCCCGCGGCGATGCCGCGATTCGCGTTCCTCGGGCAGGACAAGCCGCTGTTCAAGCGGTTCACCGTGGCGGAGACCCTGCGCATGGGCAGCGAGCTCAACCCCGGCTGGGACATGGCCGCGGCGGAGCGGATCGTACGGTCGGGCCAGGTGGCCATGGACGCCCGGGTCGGCACCCTCTCCGGTGGTCAGCGCACCCGTGTCGCGTTCGCCCTCGCCTTCGGCAAGCGGCCCGACCTGCTGCTGCTCGACGAACCGATGTCCGACCTCGACCCGCTCGCCCGTCACGACATGAGCACCCTCCTGATGTCGGAGGCCGTCGAACGCGGCACCACCGTGCTGATGTCCTCGCACATGCTGTCCGAGCTGGAGGACATGTGCGACTACCTGCTGGTCCTCGCGGACGGCAGGATCCGGATGGCCGGCGACGCGGACGCACTCGTTCCGGCACACTCGCTGGTCACCGGGCTCGCCCCCGACGGGAATCCGGCCGACCTGCTGGCACCCCACACGGTGATCGAGTCCCGCGTCCAGGGCAGGCAGTTCCACGCGCTGGTACGGCCGAACGGTCCGCTGCCGGCCGACTGGGTGGTAGCAGAACCCAGCCTGGAAGAAGTGCTGCTGGCGCATCTCCGCTCGCCGCAGGCACCTCCTCTGTTCACACCCGGTGCCCGTATCGAGTCCGAAGGGATCCACAGCTCATGAGCGCCACCCCGACCGACACCTCCCGGACCGACCGGACACCGGGGACCCGCCTGCTGCGCGGGGTGCACTGGCTCGTCGCACGGCAGCACCGGGCCGCGCTGCTGACCCTGCTCGCCCTGATGGTCCTCGGCTCGATCTGGCTCGCGTACCAGCGCGGCAGGATGGGCGACCAGCTCGCAGCGCTCGGCTGGCCGGACAAGGATCTGGCCCAGCCGACGTTCAGCTCGACGGCAGTCGACCTCACTCTCACGGGCCTGAGTTCGCTGCCCGTGGTCCTCGCCGTGTTCCTCGGCGCCCCGCTGATCGCGACCGATCAGGAGCACGGCACCGCGCAGCTGGTCACCACCCAGTCCGTGTCCCGCCGCCGCTGGCTGACGGTGAAGCTCGCCTGGTGCTACGCGGCCGTCGTCCTGTCCGGTGCGGTGCTCTCGGCGTTCTTCACCTGGTGGTGGAAGCCGTACCGTTCGGTGTTCTCCAGCCTGTGGTGGGACGGGGCGATCTTCGACAGCACCGGTCCGGTGCTTCCCGCGCTCTGCCTCTTCCTGACCGCCGTCGGTGTCACCGTCGGCATGCTGCTGCGCCGCGTCCTCACGTCCATGGCGGTCACGTTCCTCGTCACCGTGTTCGTCGGGATCGTCTGGGACCGGATGCTCGCGCACCTCGCACCGTCGCGCATACTCACCTACCCGCTCGAAGGCGACATGCCCGCACGGCTGAACGAGTCGTACGAGGTGGACCGCTGGGTCGGCTCCGCCGACGGCCATCTCTACGGCTGGGGGCTCTGCGCCAAGACGACCGAGGCGGCCTCGAACGCCTGCGTCAAGGAGCACGGCATCGTCAACAACGTCTACAAGTACCTCGGTTACGACCAGATGCAGGCCATGCAGTGGACCGGGGCGGGCATCCTGCTCGCGGCAACCGTCGTGCTCACCGCGTTCGCCCTGTGGCGGATCTCCCGGAGCCCCCTCTAGGACCCGTCACCGCAGGTACATATCGTTTCGGCAGTCCAACAGGAGGTGAAGACGGTGGTTGTGTTCCGTATCGACAGACGCAGCGGAGTGGCGACGTACCTCCAGATCGTGCGACAGGTCGAACAGGCGCTGCGGATGGGTGCCCTGGAGGAGGGCGACCGGCTGCCCACGGCCGCACAGGTGGCGGCGGAGACCAAGGTCAACCCGAACACCACCCTCAAGGCGTACCGCGAGCTGGAGCGCGCGGGCCTCGCCGAGGTCAGGCAGGGGGCGGGCACCTTCATCACCCGCTCCCTCGCCCCGGTGCAGGAGGGTCCGGACTCCCCGTTGCGCACCTCGCTGGCCCAGTGGCTGGACGAGGCACGCTCCCAGGGGCTCAGCGGCCAGGAGGTCACCGCCCTCTTCCGGTCGGCCTACGCGGCCGTGTATCCGTCCGGGACGGACGGCTGAGGGACGATCGAGGGACGTTTGAGGGACGATTTCGTACTCCTCGTCCTCGTCCGTGGTACGGATCCGCGTTCAATCCCGTTCCGGACAGTCCCCCGTGGCACCGTCGGTCCGCTCGCGCAGCAGGTCCGCGTGGCCGTTGTGGCGGGCGTACTCCTGGATCATCACCAGGTACACCCAGCGGAGGCTGACGAGCCGGCCACGGGTTGTCGACAGGAATGTCTCGTCGAGGCCGCGCCCCGCCACGGCGGCCTCGCAGGCCTCGACCTCGGCGCGGAACACGGCGTAGTCGCGTTCCGCGTGGGCGGCGTCGACACCGTCGATGCCCTCGTCCCCGTCGTCGGGACCGGTGAAGACGTCACCGATCGGCTCACCCGCGAAACTCCGCCGGAACCACCAGCGTTCGATCTCCGCCATGTGCCGGACCAGGCCGAGGAGCGTGAGGTTCGACGGTTCGGCGGCGGTGCGGGCCAGCTGCTCCGGGCCGAGTCCGGCGCACTTGGTGAGCAGCGTCTCCCGGTGCCATCGGAGCCACCCCTCCAGCATGGCCCGCTCGTCCGCCGTGCTCGGAACGTTCAACTGGTCGCCGTCGGCCGTCGTGCGTTCGACGCGAGGTGCCGTCCATGTCATGACGGTCATCCTCGCACCGGGCGCACCGCGGTCAGGTCAGTTCCCGGATCAGCGGGCCCGCGTCCAGGAGGAGGAAGAGGTGCCCGCCGTCGGGGACGGTGTGCAGGTCGGCGCCGTCGATCTGCGCATGCGCCCAACGCGCCACCTCGATGGGCACGTTGCCGTCGGCGTCGCCGTGAATGAACACGGTGGGTACGGAGATGGAGCCCAGCGGGTCCGGCAACGGGCGGGAGTAGCCGACCAGATCCGTCACGGCCGCATCCCCGCCCTGACGCCGGGCCTCGGTCGTGTCCAGATCGGACAGCGCCGCGAACTCGGGTGTGCTCATGATCAGTCGATCGGCCCGGGGCCAGGCGTCGAAGTTCGCCTCGCGCTTCCTCATGGCCTTGAAGATCCCGGTCCCCGCGAGCATCGACCGGCCGACCGCCGGGGCCCACCGGACGATCCGGTCGAGCCACTTCACGATGGGGATCCGGCGCGCGTACGTCTCCTTGGGCGCTCCGGGAACGGCAGCGGCCGCGAGGATCAGCTTCGACACGCGCCCGGGGTGGGCCTGGGCCGCGGCCAGGGCGTATCCGCCGCCGCCCGAGATCGCCACGAGCGGGGCCCGTTCGTGGCCGAGGTGATCGAGCAGGGCCACGAAGTCGTCGTTCCAGCGGTCGAAGCCACGACCGGGTACGGGATCGGTCCCGCCGTATCCGGGGCGGTCCGGGAAGACGAGGCGGATGCCCGCCTCCGTCGCGGCCTGCCGCAGCGCGACACCCTCGTATCGGCTGCCGGGGGTGCCGTGGAGCACGATCGCGGGCGGGGCGGCGGGGTCCCCGTACGAGCAGTACTCGATGCGGCGCCCGCCGGGGGCCGTCAGGCGGACCGTCTCGGGCAGATCCGGCAAGGAGGGGGTCATCTCTGCTCCTCGTGCGATACGGAGGTGGCGACAGCGGCGGCGATCCCGCCGATGACGAGGTCGAGACCGAAGGCGAACCGACGGTCGTAGTCGTGGTGGTCGGCGAAGACCGACAATGCCTGGCGCTCGGGCGGGAGCCGGAGCTGTTCCGGATCGCCACGGCCGAGGCGGATCGCCACATGGCCGGTGACGAAGTCGTGCAGGGCGCCGTACGCGTACACGGCGGACGCCTCGTCGAGCCCCGCGGCCCGTAGAGCGGCGACGACCCTGAGCGCGACATCGTCCGCGCCGGGTCCGACGAGAGAGGCGCGGCGGTGCGCCTCCAGGACGACCGGGTGCCGCATGAGCAGGTCGTGCAGCGTGTCCGCGAACAGCCGGACGACATCGCACCACTCGTCCGGCCAGTCCACGGAGCGGGTCACCTCGCCGACGATCCGGGACACCAGCGCGTGCTGGAGTGCGTCGATGCCACCCGTCGTGCGATGGATCGCCATCGGTGACACACCCAGCCGGTCGGCGACCACGCGGAAGGTCACCGCGTCGAGACCGCGGTCGTCGGCGATCTCCGTCGCCGCGTCCAGGATCGCGTCGAGCGTCACTGCCCTGGGACGGCCGTTCCTCGGAGTGTTTGCCTTCTCCACCACCATGCCACCACCATGCCACCACCATATCGATACGCGTAACGAAACGGCAATGGGAGCATCCATGACGCAGTTGCACGACCTCACGGCGCTCCAACTGGCCGACGCCTACGAGCGCGGCGAGACGACGCCCTCCGAAGTCGTGGACCATCTGCTGGCCCGGATCAAGGACGGCGACCGGGTGGGCGCGTTCACCACCGTGTCGGCGGACCGCGCCCGCGCGGCGGCGGCCGGGGCAGGACGCGCCCTGCGCTCCTCGGGCCACGCCGAACTGCCGCGCCTGTTCGGCGTGCCCACCGCCGTCAAGGACCTGGAGGCCACCGCGGGAATACGCACCACCCTGGGCTCCGCGCTCTTTCGCGACTGGGTCCCCGGCCACAACGACGAGATCGTCGACGTCATGGCCGATGCCGGGCTGATCAGCCTCGGCAAGACCACCGTTCCCGAGTTCGGGGCCGCCTGCTACACCGAGCCCGAGGTGTCCGCACCCGCGCGCAGTCCGTTCGACCTCGGGCGCAGCGCGGCCGGCAGCAGCGGCGGCGCGGCGGCCGCGGTCGGCGCGCTGCTGGTGCCGATCGCCCAGGGCAGCGACACCGCCGGCTCGGTGCGCTCCCCCGCGAGCGCCTGCGGAGTGGTCGGGCTGAAGCCCAGCCGGGGCCTGGTCACGGCGGGCCCGAACGGCAACGACGGAATGGGGCTCTCCGTACGGGGGCCGCTCGCCCGCACCGTGCGCGACACCGCGGCGTTCCTCGACGCGCTGACCACCCGCACCGGAGCCGGCACGGTGCATCCGCCGCGCGTCGACAGCTACGAGCGCGCCTGCGAGGCGCCGTTCCCCCGGCTCCGGGTGGCGCTCGCGCAGGGCTCGGTCTCGGGGGGACCCGTGGACGCCGAGGTCGCCGCCGCCGTCGAACTCACCGCCCGTACGCTGGCCGGTCTCGGCCATGACGTCTTCGCCCGGGACCAGGCGGCGGACCCCGAGTTCACCGAGGGCTTCCAGACGATGTTCACCGCGCTGGTCGGGGCCAGAGCGATGACGTTCGACGAGACGGCCTTGCGCCCGATCGTCCGTCATCTCCGGTTCCGGTCACAGGAGTTGACCTCGGGCGAGCTGGCCGCCTCGATCGGTGTCGTCCAGGCGCGGGCGCGGGCCTGGACGCTCGACTACGCGGACGCCGACATCGTGGTCACCCCGACCGTGACGACCCCGCCGACGCTCATCGGTCAGTTGCGCGACGACACCGATCCGGCGGCGGAGCTGGCCGCGATGACCGCCTTCACCGGCAACACCGTCCTCGGGAACGCCACCGGGTTCCCGGTCATCAGCCTCCCGTTGGGCTGGAGTTCCGAGGGCCTGCCGCTCGGGGTCTCCCTCACGGCCGGCTGGGGCCGCGAGGACCTGTTGTTCGCAGTGTCGGCGGTCCTGGAGGAGGCCCTGCCGTGGGCCCACCGCTACACCAGCCGGGCAAAGGAGCCAACGGCCGCCGCGGACTGAGCTCAGCGGCTGTCCGAGCCCTTGAGGATCTCCTCGATCCGGGCCAGCTCCTCGTCACCGAACTCCGGATTGCGTACCGCCTCGACACTGTTCTCCAGTTGGGAGACGCTGCTCGCCCCGATCACGGCGGAGGTGATCCGGCCGCCCCGCAGCACCCACGCCAGCGCCATCTGCGCGAGGGACTGCCCCCGCGCGGAAGCCACCTCGTCCAGCGCCCGCAGCCGGTCCACCAGCTCCGGGGTGACCGAATCGGGCGTCAGGAAGGGGCTGTCGCCCGCCGCGCGGGAGCCTTCGGGGATGCCGCGCAGATAGCGGTCGGAGAGGATGCCCTGCTCCAGCGGCGAGTAGGCGATCGAGCCGGTGCCCAGTTCGTCCAGCGTCGCGAGCAGGCCGTCCTCGACCCAGCGGTCCAGCATCGAGTAGCGCGGCTGGTGGATCAGGAGCGGGGTGCCCAGCTCCTGGAGGATCCGGGCGGCCTGTCGGGTCTGCTCCGGGGAGTAGTTGGAGACGCCGGCGTAGAGCGCCTTGCCCTGCCGTACCGCCGAGTCCAGCGCGCCCATTGTCTCTTCGAGCGGGGTGTCCGGGTCGAAGCGGTGGGAGTAGAAGATGTCGACGTGGTCGAGCCCGAGCCGGGTGAGGCTCTGGTCCAGCGAGGAGAGCAGATTCTTCCTGGACCCCCACTCCCCGTACGGGCCGTCCCCCATCCGATAGCCCGCCTTCGTCGAGATGACGAGCTCGTCCCGGAGCCGGGCGAAGTCCGTTCCCAGCGCGCGTCCCATCGCGGTCTCGGCGGCGCCGGGCGGCGGTCCGTAGTTGTTGGCGAGGTCGAAGTGGGTGATGCCGAGATCGAAGGCCCGGCGCAGGATCCGGCCCTGGCTCTCCGGCGTCCGGTCGCCGCCGAAGTTGTGCCACAGGCCGAGGGAGACCGCGGGAAGCAGCAGACCGCTGCGCCCGGTGCGCCGGTAGGGCATGGAGTGGTAGCGGTCGGCGGACGGCAGGTACATGCGGGCTCCACGGAAGAGGGGCGGTTGCGGTGGGCAGGGTCCAGGTTCACGTCCAGGTTCACCGAGAACGATCCAGCAGTCCAACAGGAGATTCCGCTGGGATTCAGCGACTACATTTCTCAATCATGGAATTGCGCCAGCTGGAACACTTCGTCGCCGTCGCCGAGGAGGAGCACTTCACCCGTGCCGCCGAACGCCTCGCCGTGTCGCAGTCCGGCCTCTCCGCCTCCGTCCGGGCCCTGGAGCAGGAGCTGAGGACCCCGCTCTTCAGCCGCACCACGCGCAGCGTGCGGCTGACCGAGGCGGGACGCGCCCTGCTGGTGGAGGCGGAGCGCACACTGGCGGGCGCGCGGGCGGCCAGGGACGCTGTCGACGCGGTACGCGGACTGCTGCGCGGCACCCTGTCGGTGGGCGTCGAGCAGTGTGTGCCGGGGGTGCATCTTCCGCGTCTGCTGGCGGCGTTCCACCGCAGGCATCCGCTGATGGAGATCCGGCTCCGTCAGGAGGGCACCACGAGTCTGGTGGACGGGGTGGCCGCCGGGCGACTCGACGCCGCCTTCGCCGCGACCGTCAGCTCCGTCGAGTGGCGCGGTGAACTCCTCCCGCTGGCACGTGAGCCCATGGTCGTGCTCTGCGCCCCCGGCCACCGGTTCACGGCGGCGGACCGCGTCGCGTGGGACGAACTGACCGGTGAGTCCTTCATCGACTTCCATCCGGACTGGGGGCCGCGGCGAGCGGCGGACGGGGCCTTCGCCGAGGCGCGGGTGCGGCGCGCGGTGGGCCTGGAGGTGAACGACGTGCACAGCCTGCTGGAGCTGGTGCACGAGGGGCTCGGGATCGCTCTGGTGCCCCATCACTTCTCCCGCAAGCCCGAGGCGCGAGGGCTGACGGCGGTCGCGCTCGAAGGGCCTCGGCAGCCTTGCTACGAGAGTGCCGTGGTGCTCCCGGCGGTCCGGGCTATGAGCCCGGGCGCGCGGGAGTTGATGGCACTGCTGCGGAGCGGCGAGGGGACGTGAGGGCGGTCCGCCCGGACCTCAGCCGACGGCGGGCGTCGTGGCCAGTACGAACCAGCGCGCGGGCAGGTCGACACGGGTTCCGTCGGGCAGGTACGCGGTCTGGGCCAGGGCGGTGTCACCTTGGGCCAGCGTGGTCAGTCCGGCCGCCCGCAGCAGCCGGGGCACCTCCTCCGCGCTGACGCTCGCCGGTTTGAGCCCGTGCTCCAGCACCCGGCGCAGCTTCTCCGGCGGACCGTCCGGGCCCTGCGCCACCTGCTGGAGCACCGCCTTGGAGTCCGGGGTCAGCTCGGCGACGAACGCCCGGCCCCGCTCCCCCAGCAGCGTCGCGACCGCCGCGGCGACGGCGGGCCTGACCTCGGCCTCGCTCTGGTGGATCACCGCACGCATGTAGACGTTGGTGTCACCGATCCGTTCATGCAGGGCCGTCACGGCCTCGGAGTCGCCCAGGTCGAGCTGGGCGAATTCGACGACGCCCTCGGTGTCCGCGCGGCGTGCGTGCGCGATCGCCGCGTGCGAGAGGTCCACACCTATCGCGCGCCCGAAGCGGGTGGCGAGATAGCGGGTCTGGGTGCCGTTCCCGCAGCCGAGGTCGACGACGGGCAGTGCGGTGTCGGCGTACGGCAGGAGCAGTTCGGTGTGAGGGACGGAGCTGAGGGACGGGTCGGCGTCCCAGATCGCCTCACCGGGCGTGTCCGAGGTGGCGGACCAGTAGCCCTCCCACGCATCGCGGTACCGCTCCGACACGCCCATGGTCACTCCCGAGTCCATTGATTCCGAGGGATGTTGCTCAGGTCCGGACTACCGCCCCGGAGAGGTGGCGGCAAGACCACGCACAGCGTCCACCCCTCCGCGACGACATCCTTCACCAGGTGTGCGACCTGGGGCGCAGAACCCGGCCAAGTGCCCGTTCGAATCAGACCTCGTGGCCCACGAGTCCGTCCTCCTGTCAGTCCTCGTGCCCCAGTTGCAGGTCGCGTTCCGTGCGTCCGCCGCCGGCGACCTGGAGGACGGTGGCCACCGGCGGGTACCCGGCCGCGATCACCGTGTACTCACCGGTGGAGAGGTCCACGAACCGGAACGCCCCGTCGGGCCCGGTGGTGAGCGTGTCGACCACGTTGCCCGCCGCGTCCAGCAGCGTGACCCGGGCGTCCTCGACGGGCCGGCCACCGCTCGCCCGTACGATGCCGCGCAGCACCGCACCCCCGGCGAGTTCGATGTCCTGCCGGGTCTCCCTGGCGGCCTGCACGCTCACCGGCAGCGCGGCGGGCCGGAAGGCGGGGGCGCTGGCGGCGAGGGTGTACTCGCCGGCCACCAGCTCCGAGATCACGTAACCCCCCTCGCGACCGCTGCGGGTGGACGCGACCACGTCGCCGCGCACGTCGGTGAGGGTGACTGCGGCATCGCGCACCGGGATGCCGTCGGCGGTGACGACGATCCCGGCGAGACGCCCGGCACCGCCGAGCACCACGTCCAGCTCGACGGGCCGTTCGCCCACGGTGACACTGACGGCCTGCGGCTGGTGCCCGCCCGCCGCGGCGATGAGAACGTACGCACCGGCGCCGGGCACGCTCAACGCGTACCTCCCGTCCTCACCGCTCGCGCCCCGCCCGACCTGCTGCCCCTGGACGTCGATGAGGGTGAGGGCGGCGCTCGGGACCTTGGTGCCGTCGGGGTGCTGGACGCTGCCGCTCACCGGCACACCCGACAGGTACACGGGCGGCGGCGGGGCGGCGGCGGGGCGGGCTGCGGGGATCGGCGCCGACTCGGTGGTGGACTCGGCGGCGGATTCGGGGCTGTGGTGGGACACCAGCGGTTTCTCCTTGAGGAAGAAGGCGAGGAACAGGCCGAGCACGAGCACCGGCACGAGGTAGAGGAAGATCCGCGGCATCGCGTCGGCGTACGCCTGGATATAACTGTCGCGCAGCGCGGGCTCCATGGCGTGGACCAGCTGCGGGGAGATCGACTCGGGGTCGGGGAGGTCGGCGCCGGACGGCAGGCGGGCGGCGAGCGCGTCCGCGAGGCGGCCCGCGAAGAGCGTCCCGAAGACGGCGGCGCCGACGCTGCCGCCGATCTGCCGGAAGTAGTTGTTGGCGCTGGTGGCGGCGCCGAGGTCGGCAGGCTCCACGGAATTCTGGACCGCGAGCACCAGTACCGGCATGATCAGGCCGATCCCGATGCCGAGCACCGCCTGCGCCAAGCTGTATTCGAGGCGCGGGGTGTCCGTTTCGAGCCGGGAGAGCAGCCACATCCCGAGGACCGAGAACGCTCCGCCGAGGATCGGATAGACGCGGTATCGGCCGGTGCGGGAGATCAGCTGGCCGGAGACGACGGAAGCCCCGACGATGCCACCCATCATCGGGAGCATCAGGAGACCGGATTCGGTGGCCGAGGCGCCGTCGACCATCTGCAGGAAGGTCGGCAGATAGCTCGCGGCGCCGAACAGCGCGACTCCGACCACCGCGCCGACGAGGGCGGTGACATTGAAGATGGAGTCACGGAACAGCCGCAGCGGGATGATCGGTTCGGCTGCCCGGCGCTCGACGACGAGGAACAGCAGGGCCGTTCCGGCGGCTCCGGCGGCGAGCCCCAGGATCGTGCGTGACCCCCAGGCGTACTCCGTCCCGCCCCAACTGGTCAGCAGCACCAGACAGGTGGAGGCGGCCGCGAGCAGCAGGGCGCCGAGGATGTCGAGGCGCGACCGGACGGTGGACCGGGGAAGTTTGAGGACGACGGT
Source organism: Streptomyces sp. NPDC047515 (assembly GCF_040643055.1). Lineage (NCBI taxonomy): Bacteria > Bacillati > Actinomycetota > Actinomycetes > Kitasatosporales > Streptomycetaceae > Streptomyces > Streptomyces sp. NPDC047515. Next base: position 51,791 of record NZ_JBEYTM010000024.1, on the reverse strand, counting down.
GATGACGGCGAGGGTGATCAGGCCGAACGGGACGTTGATGTAGAAGCACCAGCGCCAGGAGGCGTGGTCGGTGAAGAACCCGCCCAGCAACGGCCCCGCGACCGAGGCGAGGCCGAAGGCGGCGCCGATGAGCCCCATGAACCGGCCGCGTTCCCGTGGCGGTACGACATCCGCGATGATCGCCTGGACACCGATCATGAGTCCGCCGCCGCCGATGCCCTGGACGGCCCGGAAGGCGATCAGCTCGTCCATGGTGCGGGACCAGCCGGCCAGCGCGGAACCGATGACGAAGACGACGATGGCGAACTGGAAGACGCCCTTGCGGCCGAAGAGATCGCCGAGCTTTCCGTAGATCGGCAGGCCGATGGTGGACGCGAGGAGGTACGCGGTGACGGCCCAGGACATCTTCTCCAGGCCGTGCAGCTCACCGACGATCTTCGGCAGTGCCGTGGCGACGATCATCTGATCGAGCGCCGCGAGCAGCAGCGTCAGCATCAGTCCGAGGAAGACCAGCCGGATGTGGCGGGGACTGGTCTCCGGCTCGGCGGACGGGGCGGGGGCGGCCTCCTCCCCGGCGGGCGGCGGCGAGGGCGGCGGAATCGGCAGCGTGGTCGCCGCCTCGGCGGCCCCCGTACCGTTCGGCTCGTCCTCCAACAGAGTGATCCCACCCACCACGTGCCGCTCCCCTCGTCGCGTCTGCGCCGCCCATTTCTCGCATTGCGCGATAAGGGACGGCAAACGCGACGAGGGGGCGCTGACAGCGCACTCGGGGGGCTTAGCTCCCGGTCGGAGCCACTACGGCGCACAACCGGCGGGCCGAGAAGACCACCCGAACCGGTGAGGCCGGTCAAGCGCGCGTGGAGCTACTTCTCGACCTCGGCGGCGAGGTTGCTCAGCAGCTCGTCGTAGATCCGCCCAAGCCCCTTGGGCGCGAAGGTCTTCTCGAAGAATCCGCCGATGCCTCCGGCGCCGTTCCAGACGGTCGAGACGACCGTCTTCGACTTGCCCTCACCGGCCGGAGTGACGGTCCAGGTGGTGACCATCGAGGAGTTGCGGTCCTTCTCCACGAGCTGCCCGTCGGTGGGCTCGGTGACCTCCAGCAGGCAGTCGCGCACCCGCTTGCTGGTGGCCTGGAGCTTCCAGTGGACGAGCGTGCCCTCGCCGTCGCCGCCCTCGCGCACCTCGTACTCGCTGAAGTGTCCGGGCAGCACCTTGCGCCGGGCCTCCTGGTAGTCGGCCAGCGCGTCGAACACCGTCTCCGCGTCCGCCGCGATGACTCGCTCCGTCGTTGCCTCGACCTGCGCCATGGCTGTTCCTCCAGCACTCGGTTGTTCGGGGGTGTGCTGAGCCAACCACCTCGGGGAACCTCCTTCAAAATCCGGGCCGGGACGAAGGGGAGAAAACGATCAAGGGAACAAGTGTTCTATTCTCTGTCCAGCGCTACCGAGGAGGCGTCCATGCGCTGGGACAATCTGGTCGAGAACACCCGGGAGGCCGGGACCGGCGCGCTCTTCGCCGCGGACGCGGTGACCACGCGCACCTTTGACACCCCCGAGTTCAGGGGGATCACCTTCCACGAGATCCGGGCACGCTCGATCGTGAACCGGGTGCCGGGCGCATCACGGATGCCGTTCGAGTGGACGGTCAATCCGTACCGGGGCTGCACGCACGCGTGCTTCGCCCGCAAGACCCACAGCTATCTGGACCTCGACACCGGGATCGGTTTCGACTCCCAGATCGTCGTCAAGATCAACGCCCCGGAACTGCTGCGCGAACGGCTGGCGTCCGGCCGCTGGCACGGCGCACACATCGCCATGGGGACCAATGTCGACTGCTATCAGCGCGCCGAGGGCCGTTACCGGTTGATGCCCGGCATCATCTCGGCGCTGCGCGATCACGCGAACCCGTTCTCCATCCTGACCAAGGGAACGCTCATCCTGCGCGACCTGGAGCTGCTGCGGCAGGCCGCCGAGGTCACCGACGTCGGCATCTCCGTCTCCGTGGGCTTCGTCGACGAGGGGCTGTGGCGCACCGTGGAGCCCGGCACCCCCTCCCCCGGGCGCCGCCTCGACGCCGTGCGCACCCTGAGCGAGAACGGCATCGACTGCGGCGTGCTGATGGCGCCCGTCGTCCCGTTCCTCGGCGACCATCCGGACCAGTTGCGCGCAACGGTCCGGGCGATCGCCGCGGCCGGGGCGACCTCGGTGACCCCGCTCGTGCTGCACCTGCGGCCCGGCGCCCGGGAGTGGTACATGCGATGGCTCGGGCAGCACCACCCCCGGCTGGTGCGGCGGTACGAGCGGCTGTACGCCGAGGGGCCCTACGCGCCCAAGTGGTACCAGCGGCGCATCACGCGCCACGTCCACGAGCTGGCGACCGAGTTCGGCATCGGCCCCTCGCACCACGGCCCGGCCCGCAGGCTCCCCGTACGCCGGGAGCAGCGGCCACCGCTCGACGGTCCCGGGTCCACCCAGCTGACCCTGCTCTGACCCGGCAGCCCCGGCACGGGCAGGGCCGGCACGGGCAGCCCCGGCACGGGCAGCCCCGGCACGGGCAGCCCCGGCACGGGCAGGGCCGGCGCGGGCAGGGCCGGCGCGGAAGAGACAGGCAAACGGGTCAACTCTCAGCAGAACATGTCCTCCCGGACGCGAATGCGGGGAGCATGCGGCGGGGGCTGCGCCACGCGCGGCCGTCTTTCCCCCACCACGGGAGGCCATATGACGAAACGTCCAGGAATTCTGTTCGCCGTCGGGGCGACGGTCGCCGGTCTGGTGACCGCCGCCCCTTCCCCGGCAACCGCCGACGCCGGCGCGCGGCGCGCCGCAGCCCAGCTCGATTGGACCGACTGCGGCACCGCGTCGTATCCGCGGCTGCAGTGCTCATCGGTCAGCACTCCGCTCGATCATGACGATCCGTCGGGCCGGCAGATCACCCTCGCCCTGTCCCGGATCCCGCACACCGCGAAGACCTTCCAGGGGCCCTTGCTGGTCAACCCGGGCGGCCCGGGGGGCAGCGGCCTGTCGATGGCCGGCTTCGTCGCGTCCTCGCTGCCGAAGGCCGTCGCCGCGCAGTACGACGTGATCGGCTTCGACCCGCGCGGCGTCGGGAAGAGCGAGCCCGCGCTCGACTGCGTGCCGAAGTACTTCGATCCGCTGCGTCCCGACTCGACGCCGAACTCGCCCGAGGTCGAGCAGGCCAACCGGAACCGGGCCGCCTCGTTCGCGAAGGCGTGCGGGGAGAAGTACCCGGACCTGCTGCCCCACATGGACACGGTCAGCGCCGCCAAGGACCTCGATGTGATCCGGCAGGCGACCGGCTCCCAGCAGCTCAACTACTTCGGCTACTCGTACGGGACCTACCTCGGCGCGGTGTACGCCAAGCTGTACCCGGAGCGGGTGCGGCGCCTGGTGCTCGACTCGAACGTGGACCCCGAGGGCGTCTGGTACGAGGACAACATCGGCCAGAACTACGCCTTCGACGCCCGCCACAAGGCGTTCGCCGCCTGGGTGGCGAGGCACGACACCACGTACGGGCTCGGCAGCGATCCGGCGAAGGTCGAGGGCGCCTGGTACGCGATGCGCGAAGCCGTCCGGGCCCACCCCGCGGGCGGGAGGGTCGGAGCGAGCGAACTGGAGGACACCTTCCTGCCGGGCGGCTACTACAACGGCTACTGGCCCTACCTGGCCGACGCGTTCGCCGCGTATGCGCACGACCACGACCAGGAAGCGCTCGTGGAGGCGTACAAGCGGTTCGGCGCGGTCGACTCGAAGGGCGACAACGGGTACTCCGTGTACTCGGCCGTGCAGTGCCGCGACACCCCGTGGCCCCGCCAGTGGAACACCTGGCGCAATGACAGCTGGAAGGTGCACGAGAAGGCACCCTTCTTCACCTGGAACAACACCTGGTACAACGCGCCATGCGCGGACTGGCCGGTGGAACCGCTGAACCCGGTACAGGTCTCCAACAGGAACCTGCCGCCGGTGCTGCTCTTCCAGGCCACCGAGGACGCGGCCACGCCGTACGAGGGCGGGATCACCCTGCACCGCAGGCTGCACGGTTCCAGCCTGGTCGTCGAGCAGGGCGGTGGAAATCACGGCATCACGCTGAGCGGCAACGACTGTCTGGACACCTATCTGGCCGACTATCTCGCCAAGGGCACCGTCCCGCGCGGCGAGGGCGGCCGGGCCGACGCGGACGCGGTCTGCGCCAAGTCCCCCGACCCGCAACCACTGACCGGCAGGGCCGCGGCGAAGGCGGCCGGGGGAACGGGTACCGGCAGCAGGGGCGGCATCCTGCACGGCCTGCTCGGCTTCCGCGGCTGACGGTCCGCGGACCGGGCCGATATCCGGTACGGGTCATCCTGGCGTATGCGTCAGGATGACCCGCATGACGATACGGACCGGGCCCGGTGTGCTCGTACGGGACATGGAGGTCGACGACTGCGAGGCCGTCGCGGAGGTCCGGGTGCGCGGCTGGCAGTCCGCGTACGCCGGGCTGATGCCGCAGTCGTATCTGGACGCCATGGACGTCGCCGAGGACGCGGAACTGCGCCGTGGATTCTTCGCCGAGGGCAACCCGGTGGTGAATGTGGCGGCCGAACGCGCGGGCCTCGGCGTGATCGGCTGGGGTTGCTACGGCCCGTACCGCGAGGACGGCAGGCGACTGGACCGGGGTGAGCTGTACGCGATCTATGTACTGCCCGAGCAGATCGGGACCGGGGCCGGGCGCGCCCTGATGGCGGAGCTGCTCGCTCGCGCCGCCGCGGACGGCTTCCCGGACCTGGCGCTCTGGGTGCTGAGGGAGAACGGCCCGGCCCGCCGCTTCTACGAGCGCGCCGGCTTCCTTCCCGACGGCGCCGAAGAGTCCTTCGAGGTGGACGGCGTGCTCGTGCCCGAGCTGCGGTACGTACGCGCTCTCGGGCTCCCCGGCACGGTCTGAACACGTCCGCGCCCACCGGCACACGGGGTGCCGCCCGGGGACGAGACATCCGCCCGTCCTCAGACCCCCCGCAGCCGGCTGAGCGCGTCGCGGGCCGCGCCGCCCAGCCGCGGGTGCGGGAGGGCCGCCTCCAGGAGGGGACGGGCCCGTTCGTCCCCCAGCTGTCCGAGCCCTTCCACGCAGGCCAGCGCCACGCGCCAGTGCGGTTCCTCCGGGCTCAGAAGCGGCTCCAGGGTGGTCATCAGCGCCGGTACGGACTCCGGGGCCCGGAGCGCCGTGAGCAGCCGCACCGGATGCAGGGCGTAGGCGGTGCGCAGGGTGTTGGTCGCCAGGGCGGCGGCGGCCCGGGGGGTGCGGGGGTCGCCGAGGCGCTCCAGGGCGTGGGCGGCGCAGACGCAGCGCTCCGGGTCGCGGTGGTTGAGCAGCAGGACAAGCGCCTCGAAGGCCCGCCGGTCACCGGCGCAGCCGAGCCGGAAGGCAGCGATCTCCCGCGCCCAGAGCGGGCGTTCGGCTTCCACGAGGACACCGGCCAGTTCCTCGTCGTCGTCGGTGGCGAGCAGCCTGTGGTACGCCGCGGACTCCCCCGCCTCGTCGGCCAGCCGGTCCGTCAGCGAGCGGAACTCCTCATCCATGACCCTCAGCGTATCGACGGGAACACTGTGTATCGAGAGCCGGGGTGAATGTGACATGGCGCACGGTGCCCCAGGACTGGCGCGCTCGTTACCCACCGGTTAAGTTCATGTGAGCGGGACACACTCCCCGCTTACTCCGGTGGCCTGGTGACGCAGCCACTCGGAGTGCTTGTCGGTTCGGCATCTTCGCGAGACGTGACTCCGGGACAGAGTCCGTCGCCCCTTCCCGGTCCGGGCGTGCCCAACACGCTCCGGCCCCGTGCACCACGACACGCAATTCCCGCACGCCAGGCGCCCATTCGTCCTCTCGACGCGCGCCGTGCTTCCTCACAGTCGTCACTCATTCTCTGGAGTCCCGTGATGGACACCCCGCTCAGCACCATCGCCGTCGTCGGCCTCGGCACCATGGGCACCGGCATCGCCGAGGTCCTCGCCCGCGCCGGCCACGAGGTCATCGGTATCGACATCAGCGAGGCGGCCACCCGTCAGGCCGTCGCCTCCCTGGAAGCCGCGACCGCCCGCGCCGTGCGGCGCGAGCGGATCACGGAGCAGGAGCGGAGCCACGTCCTCGCCCGGTTCCGCACCTTCGGTGACCTCCGGGCCGCCGCGGAGGCGGAGCTGGTCATCGAGGTCGTGCCCGAGTCGTACGAGATCAAGCAGCAGGTCTTCCGGGAGCTCGACACGGTCGTCTCCCCCACCGCGATCCTGGCGACCGGCACCAACGCCCTGTCGGTGACCCGGCTGGCCGCCGAGTCGCTGCACCCCGAGCGCGTACTCGGCCTGCACTTCTTCAATCCGGCGCCCGCGATGAAGCTGGTCGAGGTGGTCTCCTCGGTGCTGACCGCGCCGCCGGCCGTCGAGGCCGTCACCGAGCTGGCCCGCAGCCTGGGCAAGGAGCCGGTCGCGGTCGGGGACCGGCCGGGCTTCGTCGCCGACGGGCTGCTGTTCGGATACCTCAACCAGGCCGCCGCGATGTACGAGGCGAACTACGCCTCCCGTGAGGACATCGACGCGGCGATGAAGCTGGGCTGTGGCCTGCCGATGGGCCCGCTCGTCCTGCTCGACCTGATCGGGATCGACACCGCCCGCACCGTCCTGGAGGCGATGTACTCCGCGTCGCACGACCGGTTGCACGCCCCCGCTCCCGTGCTCAGGCAGCTCAGCGAGGCGGGGCTGACCGGCCGCAAGTCGGGCCGCGGCTTCTACACGTACACCGGACCCGGCAGTCCGACCGTGGTGCCGGACGCGCTGACCCCGCGCGAGAGCGCGGGAACGGCCACCGGGCGCACGGTGCGTTCGGTGGGGGTCGCGGGCTCCGGCACCATGGCTTCGGGGATCGCCGAGGTCTTCGCGAAGGCCGGCTACGACGTGGTGCTCGCCGCCCGCGGCCAGGAGAAGGCGGACGCGGCGAAGGTCCGGATCGGCAAGTCGCTGGAGCGTTCCGTCTCCAAGGGGCGGCTGACGGCCGAGGCGCGGGACGAGACACTGGCCCGGGTCACCGCGGCCGGTTCGCTCGACGTCTTCGCCGATGTCGATCTCGCGGTCGAGGCGGTCGCCGAGGACCTGACGGTCAAGCAGCAGCTGTTCGGGACGCTGGACAAGGTCTGCAAGCCCGGTGCCGTGCTCGCCACCACCACCTCGTCACTGCCGGTCGTGGCGATCGCGCGGGCCACCTCGCGTCCGCAGGACGTCATCGGGATGCACTTCTTCAACCCGGCGCCCGCGATGAAGCTGGTCGAGGTCGTCCGTACGGTGCTCACCGCGGACGACGTCCACGCCACCGTCCGTGAGGTGTGCGTCAGGGTCCGCAAACACCCGGTGGACTGCGGGGACCGGGCCGGTTTCATCGTGAACGCGCTACTGTTCCCCTATCTCAACAACGCGATCAAGATGGTCGAGGCGCACTACGCGAGCCTCGACGACATCGACGCCGCGATGAAGCTGGGCGGCGGCTACCCGATGGGCCCGTTCGAGCTCCTCGACGTCGTCGGGCTCGATGTCTCACTCGCCATCGAGAAGGTGCTGCACAGCGAGTTCCGCGACCCGGGCCTGGCCCCGGCGCCACTGCTCGAACATCTGGTGGCCGCCGGCTGCCTCGGTCGCAAGACGGGGCGCGGCTTCCGCGAATATGCCCGGCGCTGAGCCGGGGACCGGCTGGGGAGGGCTGCTCGACCCGTCGGGCGGCCCTCCCCCGCAGGCGCGTTCCCCCTCACCGATGCAGTACGTTCACACCATGTCCCAGCCCGCCAAGTCCCCCCGTGTCTCCGCCGCGCCCGACACCGCGGAGAGTGCCGCAGGCACCCGCGCCGCCGGTGCCGCAGGCACCCGCGCCGCAGCCCAACGGCTCAAAATGCGCCGCGAACTGGCCGCCGCGGCGATGGAGCTCTTCGCCACGAAGGGGTACGAGGCGACGACCGTCGACGAGATCGCGGGTGCCGCGGGCGTCGCCCGGCGAACCTTCTTCCGGCATTTCCGCTCCAAGGAAGAGGCGATCTTCCCCGACCACGACGACACCCTCGTGAGGGCCGAGGCCGTCCTCAACGCCGCCCCCGCGCATGAGCACCCGCTCGACACCGTCTGCCGCGGCATCAAGGAAGTCATGAAGATGTACGCGGCGAAGCCCGCGGTCTCCGTGGCGCGTTACAAGCTGACCCGCGAGGTTCCCACGCTGCGTGAGGCCGAAATCGCCTCGGTGGCCCGCTACGAGCGGCTGTTCACCCGGTATCTGCTGGGCCATTTCGACGAGCGCGACCACCATGTCGGCAATGACGACCCGTTGCTCGCCGAGGTCGCGGCATCCGCCGTCGTCACCGCGCACAACCATGTGCTGCGCCGCTGGCTGCGAGCGGGCGGCGAGGGCGATGTGGAGGCCCAGCTCGACCACGCCTTCTCGATCGTCCGCGACACGTTCGGGAGCGGCATCGGCGCGGGCCGGATCGCCGGTGCCGAACCGTCGAAGCAGCCGGCAGCCTTGGTGGCGCCCCAGGGCGAGGTACTGGTCGCGGTGGCGCGCACGGACGCGCCGCTCGACGAAGTGATGCGGACGATCCAGCAGGCGCTTGAGGACCGCTGAGCGAGGGGGCGGGCCGGCCGGTCCCACCACCCGGCCCGCGCGCCCGACGGCCGGGGGTGCCGAAACCCGGTTGCCCCGTCCGCACCCCGGTGCTGTGGTGTGCGGATGAATCATGATCGCGACACACTTCTGGCCCTTTTCGACCGCGAGATGCGCGAACGCGCCCGCCCCGACGGCCCCGGCGTCCGGATCGAACGCACCGGTGGCGTCGTACGCCAGGTCGGCACGGCCCACGACTGGAACGGTGTGGTCTGGTCGGCCCCGGACCTGGATCCGGCAGGCGCGGACGCGGCGATCGCGGCGCAGGTGGCGCACTGCACAGCTCTCGGACATGACGAGTTCGAGTGGAAGCTGTACGCGCACGACCGGCCGGCCGACCTGCCGGAGCGGCTTCTCGCCGCCGGTTTCGAGGCACAGGAGCCGGAGGCCCTGCTGGTCGCCCCGGTGGCGGACCTCTCGACGACGGTGGAGCTCCCCGAGGGCATCCGGCTGCGCACCGTGAGCGACGCGGACGATGTGGAGCTGATGGCCCGCGCCCACGAGCGGGCCTTCGGTTCGGACTGGTCGCGGCTGCGGCATCAGGTGCTGGCCAGGCTGGCCGAGGGTCCGGACGGTTTCGTGGGCGTCCTCGCGATGGCGGGCGACGAGCCGGTGAGCTCGGCCAGGATGGAGCTGTACCCGGGCACGGGCTTCGCAGGGCTCTGGGGCGGCGGAACGGTCCGGCCGTGGCGCGGCAGGGGCATCTACCGCGCCCTGGTCGCCTTCCGCGCCCGGATCGCGGCGGAGCGCGGCTACGACTACCTTCAGGTCGACGCCTCCGACCAGAGCAGCCCGATCCTCCAGCGACTCGGATTCCTGGCCCTCAGCACCACGACCCCGTACGTGTACCGGCCCTCGCGCTGACCGCATTCAGCAGGACGTAACCACCCAGAACACCCCTCCCCTTGCTCATGCGTGCCCTGCGGGTGACAAGTGAGAGAAATTGTTGGCACCGAGTGCCTTGCCAGGTGTCACGGAGTGCCATACGTTGAAGTTGTCCGGGCGGTCGGCGTGCTGAGATCTCGCGTACGCCGACTGTCCCCGCAAGCAAGGTGCCTGCGCGCCCGGACGCCTGCGTCACAGGCAAACCCTTCTGCTCCACAGAGCAAGCCGCAGCCTTACCAGCCGAACCGACGGCAGCACCTCCACACCACACAGCTCCCCGTCTGCTTGCAGGGACTCTCAAGCGTTCCCTCAGCGCCCCCATCCGCCGGAGGCACACCATGAAGGAAATCCTGGACGCGATCCAATCGCAGGACAGCACAGCCGCGGACTTCGCGGCCTTGTCCATCCCTGAGTCGTACCGCGCGGTGACCGTGCACAAGGACGAGACGGAGATGTTCGCCGGGCTGGAGACCCGCGACAAGGACCCCCGCAAGTCACTGCACCTCGACGAGGTCCCGGTGCCCGAACTCGGGCCCGGTGAGGCACTGGTCGCCGTCATGGCGAGCTCGGTCAACTACAACTCCGTGTGGACCTCGATCTTCGAGCCCATGGCCACCTTCGGCTTCCTGGAGCGCTACGGGAAGCTCAGCGAGCTCACCCGGCGCCACGACCTGCCGTACCACGTCATCGGCTCGGACCTCGCGGGCGTCGTCCTGCGCACCGGCCCCGGTGTCAACGCATGGCACCCCGGCGACGAGGTCGTCGCGCACTGCCTCTCGGTCGAGCTGGAGTCCTCGGACGGCCACAACGACACGATGCTCGACCCCGAGCAGCGCATCTGGGGCTTCGAGACCAACTTCGGCGGCCTGGCGGAGATCGCGCTCGTCAAGTCCAACCAGCTGATGCCGAAGCCTCAGCACCTCAGCTGGGAGGAGGCCGCGGCTCCGGGCCTGGTCAACTCCACCGCGTACCGCCAGCTCGTCTCGCGCAACGGCGCGGGCATGAAGCAGGGCGACAACGTCCTGATCTGGGGCGCCAGCGGCGGACTCGGTTCATACGCCACGCAGTTCGCCCTGGCGGGCGGCGCCAACCCGATCTGTGTCGTCTCCAGCGAGCAGAAGGCGGACATCTGCCGGAAGATGGGCGCCGAGGCGATCATCGACCGCAACGCCGAGGGCTACAGGTTCTGGAAGGACGAGCACCACCAGGACCCGCGCGAGTGGAAGCGGTTCGGCAAGCGCATCCGCGAGCTCACCGGCGGCGAGGACGTCGACATCGTCTTCGAGCATCCGGGCCGCGAGACGTTCGGCGCCTCGGTGTACGTGACCCGCAAGGGCGGCACGATCGTCACCTGCGCCTCGACGTCCGGCTACAACCACGAGTACGACAACCGCTACCTGTGGATGTCACTGAAGAGGATCGTGGGCTCGCACTTCGCCAACTACCGCGAGGCGTGGGAGGCCAACCGGCTCGTGGCCAAGGGAAAGATCCACCCGACGCTGTCGAAGGTCTACTCCCTGGAGGAGACCGGCCAGGCCGCGTACGACGTCCACCGCAACCTCCACCAGGGCAAGGTCGGCGTGCTGACGCTCGCCCCGCGCGAGGGCCTGGGCGTGCGCGACCACGAGCTGCGCGAGAAGCACCTCGACGCCATCAACCTGTTCCGTGACGCGTCGGCGGAGCGGACCGACGAGCACAGCAGGAACGTCTGACATGACAGGCCGCCAGAAGGACCGCCCGTGGCTCATGCGGACGTACGCCGGCCACTCGACCGCCGAGGCGTCCAACGAGCTCTACCGGCGCAACCTCGCCAAGGGCCAGACGGGCCTGTCGGTCGCCTTCGACCTGCCGACGCAGACCGGCTACGACCCCGACCACGTCCTCGCCCGCGGCGAGGTCGGCCGGGTCGGGGTGCCGGTGTCGCACCTGGGTGACATGCGCCTGCTGTTCCGGGACATCCCCCTGGAGCGGATGAACACCTCGATGACGATCAACGCCACCGCGATGTGGCTGCTGGCGCTCTACCAGGTGGTCGCGGAGGAACAGGGCGCCGACATCGCCGGGCTCCAGGGCACCACGCAGAACGACATCGTCAAGGAGTACCTCTCGCGCGGGACACACGTCTTCCCGCCCGGTCCCTCGCTGCGGCTGACCACCGACATGATCACGTACACGGTCAACCACATCCCGAGGTGGAACCCGATCAACATCTGCAGCTACCACCTGCAGGAGGCGGGAGCCACTCCGGTCCAGGAGATCGCGTACGCCCTGTCGACGGCCGTCGCGGTCCTGGACGCCGTGCGCGACTCCGGCCAGGTGCCCGAGGAGAAGTTCGGCAACGTGGTCGCCCGGATCTCCTTCTTCGTGAACGCGGGCGTCCGCTTCATCGAGGAGATGTGCAAGATGCGCGCCTTCGGCCGCATCTGGGACCGGATCACCCGCGAGCGGTACGGCATCACCGATGCCAAGCAGCGCCGCTTCCGCTACGGCGTCCAGGTCAACTCCCTCGGTCTGACCGAGGCACAGCCGGAGAACAACGTCCAGCGCATCGTCCTGGAGATGCTGGCCGTCACCCTGTCCAAGGACGCCCGTGCCCGCGCCGTCCAACTGCCGGCCTGGAACGAGGCGCTGGGGCTCCCCCGGCCCTGGGACCAGCAGTGGTCGCTCCGTATCCAGCAGGTGCTCGCGCACGAGAGCGATCTGCTGGAGTACGAGGACATCTTCGCGGGATCGCACGTGATCGAGGCCAAGGTCGACGAGTTGGTCACGGAGTCGCTCGCCGAGATCGACCGGATCGAGGCGATGGGCGGCGCCATGGCGGCCGTCGAGTCCGGCTATCTGAAGTCGGAGCTGGTCTCCTCGCATGCCGCACGCCGGGCCCGGATCGAGGGTGGCGAGGAGAAGATCGTAGGCGTCAACATCTACGGGACGACGGAACCCAACCCGCTCACGGCGGACCTCGACGGGGCCATCATGACGGTCGATCCCGCCAACGAGGCCGGGGTCGTCGCGGCCCTCCACGAGTGGCGCGACAACCGCGAGGAGGCCCGCGCCACCGACGCGCTGGCCGCGCTGAAGAAGGCCGCCGCAGGCACCGAGAACATGATGGAAGCGACCCTGGAGTGCGCCCGCGCGGGCGTCACGACCGGCGAGTGGTCCTGGGCGCTGCGTGATGTCTTCGGCGAGTTCCGGGCCCCGACGGGCGTCTCGTCCGCTCCGGTCGCGGTGACCGCGGAGCCCGGCACACCGCTCGCCCTGGTCCGCGAGAAGGTCGCCCGCACGGCAGCCGACCTGGGCGCCGGGCGGCTGCGGCTGCTGGTCGGCAAGCCGGGCCTGGACGGGCACTCCAACGGCGCCGAGCAGATCGCCGTACGGGCCCGTGACGCCGGATTCGAGGTCGTCTACCAGGGGATCAGGCTGACCCCCGAGCAGATCGTCTCGGCCGCCCTGGCCGAGGACGTGCACTGCGTCGGTCTGTCGATCCTGTCCGGCTCGCACGCCGAGCTCGTGCCGGACGTGCTCTCCCGGCTGCGCGAGGCGGGCGCCGCCGACATCCCGGTGATCGCCGGCGGGATCATTCCGCCCGCCGATGCCGCCGCCCTGGTCGGGGCCGGTGTCGCCGCCGTATTCACCCCGAAGGATTTCGGTATCACGGAGATCATCGGCCGTATCGTCGACGAGATCCGGAAAGCGAACAAGCTCGACCCTCTGGAGGTCCCCGCATGACTGCCGTCAACCGCCTGCGTCCGCGCCGCTCGTGCCTGGCCGTGCCCGGCTCGAACCCGCGGTTCCTGGAGAAGGCCCAGGGCCTCCCGGCCGACCAGGTCTTCCTCGACCTGGAGGACGCCTGCGCGCCGCTCGCCAAGGAGGGCGCCCGGCACACCATCGTCGACGCGCTGAACAACGGCGACTGGACGGGCAAGACCCGGGTCGTGCGGGTCAACGACTGGACGACCCACTGGACGTACCGCGATGTCATCACGGTCGTCGAGGGCGCCGGCCAGAACCTCGACTGCATCATGCTGCCCAAGGTCCAGGACGCCCAGCAGGTCGTCGCCCTCGATCTGCTGCTCACCCAGATCGAGAAGACGATGGGCTTCGAGGTCGGCAGGATCGGCATCGAGGCGCAGATCGAGAACGCCAAGGGCCTGGTGAACATCGACGACATCGCGGCCGCCTCGCCCCGCCTGGAGACCCTGATCTTCGGCCCGGCCGACTTCATGGCGTCGATCAACATGAAGACCCTGGTGGTCGGCCAGCAGCCGCCCGGGTACGGCGCCGACGCGTACCACTACATCCTGATGCGCATTCTGATGGCGGCCCGTACGCACGACCTCCAGGCGATCGACGGCCCGTTTCTGCAGATCCGCGACGTGGACGCGTACCGCGAGGTCGCGGGCCGCGCGGCGGCGCTGGGCTTCGACGGCAAGTGGGTGCTGCACCCCGGTCAGGTGGACGCGGCCAACGAGGTGTTCTCGCCCTCGCAGGAGGACTACGACCACGCGGAGCTGATTCTCGACGCGTACGAGTGGTGCACCTCCGAGGAGGGCGGCAAGAAGGGCTCGGCGATGCTGGGCGACGAGATGATCGACGAGGCGAGCCGCAAGATGGCGCTCGTCATCGCGGGCAAGGGCCGGGCGGCCGGTATGCAGCGCACCTCCAAGTTCGAAGCACCGGAGGCCTGATCATGCAGTTCGGACGCACCTTTGAGGAGTTCGAGGTCGGTGCAATCTACAAGCACTGGCCCGGAAAGACGGTCACCGAGTACGACGACCACCTCTTCTGTCTGCTGACCATGAATCATCACCCGCTGCACATGGACAGCAACTACGCGGAGAGGACGACCGACTTCGGAAAGAATGTTGTAGTCGGCAATTACATCTATTCCCTGCTGCTCGGCATGTCGGTTCCGGATGTCTCCGGAAAGGCGATCGCCAATCTTGAGGTCGAATCGCTGAAGCATGTCGCGCCGACCTTCCACGGCGACACGATCTACGGCGAGACGACCGTCCTGGACAAGACCCCGTCAAAGTCCAGAAGCGACCGCGGAATCGTCCATGTGGAGACGAGGGGATACAAGCAGGACGGCACGCTCGTCTGCGTGTTCCGTCGCAAGGTGATGGTCCCCACCGAGAGGTACATCAAGGAGCGTGGCGGAGAACAGCCCGGCCGCCCCGAGCTGAACCAGCCTTCGCAGAAGAACGTGGAGAAGTAGCCATGACACGACTCGCCCAGACTGCCGGTCTCAACGACGTCCAGCAGGAAATCCTCTCCACGGTCCGGGATTTCGTCGACAAGGAGATCCTTCCGGTCGCGACCCAGCTGGAACACCGTGACGAGTACCCGACCGAGATCGTCGAGGGGCTCAAGGAACTCGGCCTCTTCGGGCTGATGATTCCCGAGGAGTACGGGGGCCTGGGCGAGTCGCTTCTCACCTACGCGCTGTGCGTGGAGGAAATCGCCCGCGGCTGGATGAGCGTGTCGGGAATCATCAACACGCACTTCATCGTGGCGTACATGCTCAAGCAGCACGGCACCCAGGAACAGAAGGACACGTTCCTGCCCCGCATGGCGCTGGGCGAGGTCCGGGGCGCGTTCTCGATGTCCGAGCCGGCACTGGGCTCGGACGTCTCGGCGATCACCTCCAAGGGCGTCAGGGACGGCGAGGAGTACGTCCTGAACGGCCAGAAGATGTGGCTGACGAACGGCGGCACGTCCTCGCTCGTCGCCGTCCTGTGCCGGAGTGACGAAGGCCACCCCGAGGGCACCGCCCCGCACAAGTCGATGACGACGTTCCTGGTCGAGAAGGAGCCCGGATTCGGCGAGGTCCGCCCCGGCCTCACCATTCCCGGCAAAATCGACAAAATGGGTTACAAGGGTGTCGACACCACCGAACTCATCATGGACGGGCTACGTATTCCGGCCAATCGAGTGCTGGGCGGCACCACCGGTCGAGGGTTTTACCAAATGATGGACGGCGTCGAGGTCGGCCGGGTGAATGTGGCCGCGCGTGGCTGCGGTGTCGCTCAGCGTGCGTTCGAGCTGGGCGTTTCCTACGCCCAGCAGCGTCAGACCTTCGGAAAACCGATCGCCCAGCACCAGGCGATCCAGTTCAAGCTGGCCGAAATGGCCACCAAGGTCGAGGCCGCCCATGCGATGATGGTCAACGCAGCACGCAAAAAGGACTCCGGGGAGCGAAACGACCTGGAGGCAGGGATGGCGAAGTACCTCGCCTCCGAATACTGCAAGGAAGTCGTCGAGGACGCCTTCCGAATCCATGGCGGCTACGGCTTCTCCAAGGAGTACGAGATCGAGCGCCTCTACCGGGAGGCGCCGATGCTGCTGATCGGTGAAGGTACCGCCGAGATCCAGAAAATGATCATCGGGCGCCGACTCCTTGAGGAGTACCGGTTCCAGGGGTGATTGTCCCTTTCGAGGCGATTTAGTCGCGAAGAAGATCACACCCTGTCACCCTCAGGCGGTGCCTTCAAGCCGTCCGACTCGGCTGCTGGCTTGCCCAGTTGCTGCTCGCAACCGATAGCATCGCCGGAAAAGCCGCCGTCCCCCGTTGCCAGCGCGGCATCATCCGCTACGAAGGTCATCCATGCCCGACAGCCAAACCTCTGCACCGCGCGGCGGAGTCCGCCTTGCGCGCGGAGCTTCGCCGTGGCTCCTCCCGACCGTCGCCACCGCGGCGCTCAGCCTCACCCGGGCCCGCAAGTCCGGACGCTGGGCCGCGGTGGCCGTGCCCACCACCGCGCTCGCGGCGGGCATGCTGTGGTTCTTCCGCGACCCCGAGCGTGAGATCACCCAGGGCCGGGTCATTTCGCCGGCCGACGGCGTGGTGCAGAGCATCATGCCCTGGAAGGACGGGCGCACCCGCGTCGCGATCTTCATGAGCCCGCTGAATGTCCACGTCAACCGTGCGCCCCTGGCCGGCACGGTCACCTCGGTCGAGCACGTCCCCGGTGGATTCGTCCCGGCGTTCAACAAGGAGAGCGAGAACAACGAGCGCGTTGTCTGGCACTTCGACACCGAGCTCGGTGACATCGAGATGGTGCAGATCGCGGGTGCGGTCGCCCGTCGTATCGTCCCCTACGTCCCGCAGGGAACGAAGGTGGAACAGGGCGAGCGGATCGGTCTGATCCGTTTCGGCTCCCGGGTCGACATCTACCTTCCGGAAGGTATCGATGTCGCGGTCGAGGTCGGCCAGGCCACCACCGCGGGGGTGACTCGAATTGACCGTGATTGATCCCGACACACAAGCCGGCTGGGTGCCCGAGTCGGAGTCCGAGGAGGACGCCGGCGAGGACATGCCGCTCTCTCTGCGGCTGTCGATAGCGGACACCCTCACTCTTGGCAACGCCACCTGCGGCTTCATGGCGGTGTACTTCACCACCACCGGAATCCTCATCCCGCACCTCACGGGCAGCGACGAGAGCGGCATGGCCCGGCACTCCGCGGCCACCGCGGTGATACTGATGCTCCTGGCCGCGGTGTTCGACCTCTTCGACGGGCTCGTGGCACGCAAGCTGCGCTCCTCGCCGATGGGCGCCGAGCTGGACAACCTCTCGGACCTGATCAGCTTCGGGCTCGCCCCGGCGTACTTCGTTCTCGTGTACGGCATGGTCGCGGACGACGCACACCAGCGGGTTTCGGCGCTGGCGGCGATCGTGGTGCTGCTGGCGGTGGTGCTCAGGCTTGCCAGATTCTCCTGCGTGACCATGAAGGACGGCATGTTCCAGGGCATGCCGAGCCCCTTCGGAGCGCTCACGGTCGTCTCGATCGTGCTCCTGGAGCTGCCCTTCGTGCCGACGCTGCTCGCCATCGTCGGTGTGGCGTGGCTGATGGTCAGCAGGGTCGAGTACCCGAAGCCGCGGGGCGTCCTCGCGGTGGCCATGCTCAGCTGGATCGTGGCAGCGATGGGGCTCCTCGCCGCCTGGGCGTTCGACGCCCCCGGCGGTCAGCTGCTCCTCCAGACCGGCTGTGCGCTCCAGGTGGTCCTGGGAGCGGTCATCCCGCTCTTCGCGACGGCACGGAGGGTGAATACCTTCCGCGGCAATCGGCGTGAGGCACGGACAGCTCAGCTGCCGTAGCAGTACAGAACGCATATGGAAGGGCCCCGGGTGTTCCCCAGCACCCGGGGCCCTTCCGTACGCGCCGGGGCCGTATTGCTCCGTATTGCCTGGGCCGTCCCGCAGATGGCGTGGGTCGCATGCCGTGGGTACGGTCCGCGGACGGGCGGTCGGCGGGCACCACCGCGCCGCTTTCATCAGCCGGGTACGAGCGTCATCAGCCGGGTACGAGCACGGCGGCCCCATTGACGCGGTCGGCCGCCAGATCGTTCAGTGCCCGGTCCGCGCTGCTCAGCGGGTAGGTGCTCACCGTGGCCCGGATGCCCACCCGTCGGGCCAGGGCAAGGAATGCGCGGCCGTCCTCACGGGTGTTGGAGGTGACGCTGCGCAGATTGCGCTCCTGGAACAGATGGCGCTGGTAGTTCAGCACGGGAATGTCCGACAGATGGATCCCGGCGATGGCCAGGGTGCCCGACCTGTCCAGTGCCTCCATGGCCACCGGCACCAGGTCGCCGACGGGTGCGAACAGGATGGCCGAGTCCAGGGGCTCCGGCGGGCGGTCGTAGGCGCCGCCCGCCGACGCGGCGCCGAGCTCCAGAGCCAGCGCACGCGCCGCCGGGGAGCGGGTGAGCACGTGGACGGTGGCACCCTCGGCGAGGGCCACCTGGGCCGCGAGGTGGGCCGACGCTCCGAATCCGTAGATCCCGAGCCGTCCGCCCTCCGGCAGTGCGCTGCGCCGGAGCGAGCGGTACCCGATGATCCCCGCGCAGAGGAGCGGCGCGAGCCGGGCGGCGTCCTGATCCTCCGGAAGCCGGTAGGCGAACGCCTCCGGGACCAGCGCGGTGTCGGCGAAGCCGCCGTCCGCGTCCCAGCCCGTGTAGCTGGACCGCGGGCAGAGGTTCTCCCGGCCGCCACGGCAGTACCGGCAGCGTCCGCAGGTTCCGCGCAGCCAGGCCCCGCCCACCCGCTCACCGACGCGGAACAGGCCCGCCCCGTCGCCGACCGCCGCCACCCGGCCGACGATCTCGTGGCCGGGAACCGTGGAGGGGCGGTGCGGAAGGAGATCGCCCTCCGCCAGATGGAGGTCCGTGCGACAGACACCGCACGCCTCGACATCCAGCAGCAGCTCCCCCGGACCGGGATCAGGCACTCTGCGACGCACGTGCGCCAGGGGCCCGGTGCCGATCGGACCTGGTGCACGGACGGCCCAGACGCTCTGCTCGGCCGGGACGGACGCGGAGACTGCCACACATCCAGCCTGCGGCGGCGGAGTCGAGGAGGCAACCTCCTGCCGCCGGGCCCCTGCACCCGGCGGCAGGAGGGCTAAGGTTTCATCAGGGGCACTCCCAGACGCCCAGGGATGTCATGCACCGACACCGCAGCGCACCGGACAGTACCCAGGAGCTCCTGGTCACCCTCGGGCGTCTGGTCGATCAGGCGTTGGAGAACATCAGGCTCCAGCGAGCCCGCGCGGAGCTGGGCATGGCGCTGCAGCGGCACATGCTCCCGGCCGAGCTGCCGCAATTCCCCGGCATCCGGATCGCGGCCCGTTACTCGCCCTCGCAGGACGGTCTGGCCGTCGGCGGTGACTTCTACGACGCGTTCGCCATGAAGGACGGAGTGGCGGGGATCGCCATCGGCGATGTGCAGGGGCACGGGGTGGAGGCAGCCGCCTTCATGGGTGAGGCCCGTGCCAGTCTCAGGGCCCTCGCCAGCGTCACGGGTGACCCCGGGGAGGTGCTGGCCTGCGCCAACGACCTGCTGATCTCGCTGGGCTGTGACCTGTTCACGACCTGCTGTCTGCTGAGCGTCGTCCCGGAGAGCCGCGAGCTCTCCATTGCCCGCGCCGGGCACGTCCCGATCATCTGGGGCACCGACACGGGCGACTCGGGCGTCTCCCTGGACGCCGGCGGGGTGCCTCTCGGAATACTGCCCGGCCAGCAGTACCCCGTGACGCGTCGACGACTGGTACAGCCCGGGTATCTGGTCCTGGTGACGGACGGCGTCGTGGAAGGACCGGCCTACCCGATGGACGAGGGGCTGGCTGCCGTGTCCGGGCTGATCGCCTCGGCGGACGGGAGCGATCCCGAGGAGCTGGCTTCGAGGGTGATCCAGGTGGCGGACCTGACCGGTCATGAGGACGACGCCGCCGTCCTCGTCATCCGCTGCGACAGCGGGCCGGGCGCCGGCCGGGGCCTGTCCGGCGGACCGGATCCGCCTCCGTGATACGCCGGGCGGGTCCCGGCGCCGAGAAGCGCCGTGCGCCGGTTCCGCGGCCGCCGACCGTGCACCGGACGGGGGGCGTGCCCGTGGACGTCACGCGTTCGTCCGCTCCATCGGCGTGGCGTCGGCGCGCCTGACCGCTCGGGACTCCTCGGCCTGGTGTCTGATGCTGCTGTGGTGGACAACGCACGGCTCCGGCAGCACACGGCCACCGTCCTGACGTTCGTGGCAGTGGCCGTCAGCTACTACGCGACAGGCCGTCTGGGACTGCTCCAGCAACTGGTGCGCGGGCAGGTCACGCCCCTGTGGCCGCCGACCGGGATCGCGGTCGCGGCACTGCTCCTGTTCGGTGTGCGGGTCTGGCCCGGAATCGCGATCGGCGCCCTCGCCGTCAACATCTTCCTCGGGCCTTCCGTACTTCCCGTACTGGTCATAGCGGCCGGCAACACCCTTGCCCCGCTCTGCTCCTACCTGATGCTGCGCCGGGCCGGATTCCACAACGATCTCGACCGTCTGCGGGACGCGCTGGCGCTGGTCTTCCTCGGTGCGCTGGGCGGCATGCTGGTCAGCTCGACCGTGGGCACCGGCACCCTGGTCCTGTCGGGGGCGCTCCCCTCCGGTGAGTTCTGGCCGACGTGGTCGGTGTGGTGGACGGGCGACGCCATGGGCGTCATGGTCGTCACTCCGTTCCTGCTCGTCCTGCGCAGGTTCCGGTGGCCGGGCGACGCCGGCCTGTTCAGATGGGTCGAGGGGGCAGCCCTGGTGGCGTGCGCGGTGGCGGTCACCGTCGTGGCCACCGACGCCCAGGCCTCCCTGCTCTTCCTCGTGTTCCCCATCCTGATCTGGGCCGCCTTCCGCTTCGAGCGGGCCGGCGCCTCGTGCTGCGCACTGGGCGTGTCCCTCATCGCGATCCTCGCCGCCGGACGGATGGTCGGCCCCTTCGCCCATCGCGGTCTTCTCACCAACATGATCACGCTCCAGGCCTTCAACGGAGCCGTCTCGCTCACCGCTCTGCTGCTCGCGGCGGTCGTCACCGAACAGAACCGCACTTACCAGGAAATCAAGCGACTCTGCGTCCAACTCTCCGAGAAAGTGGCACGGCAGGACATCTGAATCACTCCATCGGCCGTGCGACGGGTGCGCGCCCCCGCGATCCGACGCAGGCTGATGGTCGAACGGCACCGCGACGAAGGCAACCGGACGCCGACATTCGGGCGGACGGGCGCCGTAAGAGGTGGAGCCATGCCCCGTGTGTCTGCGAATGTCCATGTATCCCGCCCCGCTGACGAGATCTTCTCGTTCCTACGGGATCCACGGAATCTGGCCGTGTGGTCGTCGACCATAGACCACGTGATCGAGGGCCCGATCATCACGGAATTCGGTGACGAGTACACCTGCAAGTTCCCGGGCAGGCGCCGGGCGCACCGTCTCACGTGCACCGCGAGCGCGCCCGTCGAGTACCTGGCCTTCCGCGGGGCCTGTATGTGGACCCCGCTGGGCCGTCACTCCCCGGAGCTCGAATTCCGGCTGAGTCCGAGCCGACACGGAACGATGGTCGATGTGTCGGTCAAGCCCCATCTGGACGGCGGGATGATCATTCTGGCCCCGTTCGTGACGATGGCGTGGCGTCGTGACCTGCCGTCGGAGCTTCGGTGTCTCGCGGAGCTGCTCACCGACGGCGACCTCACCGACGAAGGACAGGACGGTGGTAACGGAGCGGGCCCCGACTCCGACCCGAGTGACGGTCAGGACGCGGAGCCCTCCGTGGGCTGACCCGGTGGAAGCAGGGGGTGGGGTGCGTCCTGCTGCGCAAGCCCGCCCCACCCACCCCACACTCAGCCCACCCGCCCCTGCCGAAACAGAGAGCAGGCCCCCAGAACTCGCTCCGGCCCGCCTCGTCAGCCCTCCGTCTGTCCATGAGCGCCGGACGGGCTCGCGGGGCGGTCGCGATCCGGGTGGGCTACAGCAGGAAGTCGCGCGCGAGCGCCTCCGACGCACGTTCCAACAGCGGGCCCGCCTGGGCCATGGAGACCGCAGGGTCCGGTTCCAGGTCGGCGAGCGCGTACGCGCGGCTGATGCCCGCGGCGGTCAGTGCTTCCGGTGGCAGGGCGAGACGGCCGCAGACCGCCACCACCTCGATGCCCGCGGCGCGGGCGGCCGCGGCCACGCCTGCCGGGGCCTTGCCGTGGAGGGTCTGCTCGTCGAGCGACCCCTCCCCGGTGATCACCAGCGTGGCGCGCGCCAGCGCCGGGGCGAAGCCGAGGACGTCGAGCATCACCTCGATACCGGGACGGAACCGGGCGCCGAGAGCGACCAGCGCCCCGTATCCGATGCCGCCGGCCGCACCCGCCCCGGGCAGCGCAGCGTGTTCCGGGCCGAGGACGGACGCGTAGTGGGCGAGCGCGGCGTCGAGGGTCGCGATGTCCTCCTCCGTCGCGCCCTTCTGCCGGCCGTACACCTCCGGGGCACCCTTCGGGCCCGTCAGCGGGTTGTCGACGTCACTGGCGAGGATGAGGTCCACGTCGGCCATGCGCGGATCGAGGCCGGACAGGTCCGCCTCGGCCAGGTCGGCGAGCCCGCCGCCACCGGGACCGACGGGCTTGCCGTCCGCGTCCAGGAAGCGGGCCCCGAGTGCGGCCAGCATGCCCGCACCGCCGTCCGTGGTCGCGCTGCCGCCGACGCCGAACACGATCGTCCGGGCACCCGCGTCGAGCGCCGCGGCCAGCAGTTCGCCGGAGCCGTACGTCGTGGCCGTGAGCGGAGCGAACGTCCCGGCGGGGAGGTGCTGGAGGCCGGAGGCCTCGGCCATCTCCACCACCGCGGTGGTGTCGCGCAGCGCGTACGCCGCGGTCACCGGATCACCGAGCGGCCCGGTGACCAGCGCCTCACGGCGCTCGAACCCTGCGGCCACCGCCGCCGCCACCGTGCCGTCGCCACCGTCCGCCACGGGCAGGGTCTCGACCCCCACATCGGGGACGACGCGCCGCAGCCCGGCCGTCACCCGCTCCGCGACCTGCACGGCCGTGAGCGAGCCCTTGAACTTGTCCGCCGCGACGAGCACGCGTGCGGTCTCCATCACTGCTCCGTCCGCCACCTTGAATCCCTTGCTTTCGAACAGGCAGTCGCGCCGCCCCCGACCCTATCGGCAGCGCACAGCCGCTGCCCAGAGCCGTCTCACTCCGGCGCCTCCCCCACTACGCTGCCCGCGTGACCACCACTGACTACGCCACCTACATCGCGGGGCTCCCGCGGGTGCTGGCCGCCGCCGCCACCGTGTTCCGGGACGCCCGCGGGCACGTACTGCTCGTCGAGCCGAACTACCGGGAGGGCTGGGCGCTGCCCGGCGGGACCATCGAGTCCGACACCGGCGAGAGCCCCCGGCAGGCCGCGCACCGCGAGACGGTCGAGGAGATCGGTCTCGATGTGGAACCGGGGCGGCTGCTCGCGCTCGACTGGGCGCGCGGCCCGGAGCGGCCCCCGATCGCCGCGTATCTGTACGACGGCGGAGTGCTGGACGAGACCGCCCTGAAGGCGATCCGGCTGCAGGAGGAGGAACTCCTGTCCTGGGAGCTGGTCGACCGTGACGACCTCGGCCGTTATCTGCGCGACGATCTCGCGATGCGTCTGAGGGCGGCACTGGACGTGCTCGACTCGGGCGCCGGCGCGGTGGAACTGGAGGACGGCCGCCCGGTCGCCGGCTGACCCGCGGGCCCGCCCGCCTCCCGTGTGCACCGCTCGACGCGTTCAGCCGGTATTCCCGTTGTGTCCCGTTGCGTTGACGGACCGTCGGCTGATAGTCCGGTCGTCTGCTGCCGGACACCCTCGTTCATGTGTCATTGGTCCGCAGTGCACGCTCGACCGGCATCATCCGAACTCCACGACAGCGGAGGGATCATGCGCACGCACACGGGACACCTCGGCGGACTGCTGGCCACGATCGTCGCGGCGTTCGCCTGTACGGCGGTGGTCACCACGGCGTCGACCGCCACCGCGGAGCCGGCCTCGGCTCCGGCCGCACACCGCGAAGTGCCGCTGTCGGTCGACGGCGGCGCCTGGCAGTCGGGCCATGTCCAGGGCATGGCCATCGACCGCCGCAAGGGCTTCATGTACTTCTCGATGACCAACCTGCTGGTCAAGACCGATCTCAAGGGCAGGCCGGTCGGCTCGGTCACCGGCTTCACCGGCCACCTCGGCGATCTGGACTTCAACGAGAAGGACGGCAGGGTCTACGGCTCGCTGGAGTACAAGGAGGCGAAGTCCTTCTACATCGCGATCCTCGACGTCGACCGCATCACCCGGATGGACATGGACGCCGAGTCCACGGGGGTCGTCTCGACCGTCTACCTCAAGGAGGTCGTGAAGGACTTCACCGCCGACATGAACGGCGACGGCGTCTTCGACGGTGACACGGGCGATACACCCGACCACCGATACGGCTGCAGCGGCATCGACGGCGTCGCGTTCGGACCGGCGTTCGGTGACCGGCGCGGCAGTCGTGGTGAGCGCAGGCTGACGGTCGCGTACGGTGTGTACGCCAACACCAGCCGTACGGACAACGACCATCAGGTGCTGCTCCAGTACGACGTCACACGCTGGAAGAAGTACGAACGCCCGCTGACCGAGTCCGCCCCGCACACCAGCGGACCCGCCCACGTCGACGGCAAGTTCTTCGCCTACACCGGGAACACCACGTACGGCGTGCAGAACCTGGAGTACGACGGATACAGCGGCAACTGGCTGATGGCCGTCTACAAGGGCACCAAGCCCGGCTACCCGAACTACTCCGTCTTCGCGCTGGACGGTGCGAGGAAGCCGGTGCGCGGCATCGTCCGCGGGCAGCGGAAGCCGGAGCGCGGTCTGCTGCTCCCCCTGCTGCGTGCGGGGGCGCACGACGCCGCGACGGACACCTACGGGTGGCCGGCCCCGGGGCAGTACGGACAGTACGGGCTCGTCTCGCTCGACGACGGACGGTTCTACGTCGCGCGCAGCGGCACGGTCCAGGACGGCGGCGTCACCAAGCAGACCGCCCGCGCCGTGCTGAACACCTGGACCGGCGGGACCCCGTCGCCGTTCAGCCCGGTCCCGGCTTCTGCCGGGTCCACGGGATCCGGCACCGGGTGAAATGACCTCGCAGGCGGCGGCCGGTGCTGCATAGGCTCGTTCCATGACTCTCGTCGCGATCCTCAGCGGCGCCGGCATCTCCACGGACTCCGGCATCCCCGACTACCGTGGGCCCAACGGGCTCTGGCGCAAGGACCCGGAGGCCGAGAAGCTCGTCACCTACGACTTCTACATGGCCGATCCCGAGATCCGCCGCCGCTCCTGGCAGATGCGCCGTACCAGCGCGACCTGGGGCGCGGAGCCGAACGCGGCCCACCGCGCGGTGGCGGAGCTGGAGCGGTCCGGCGCCCCGGTGCGGGTCATCACCCAGAACGTCGACGGTCTGCATCAGCTCGCCGGTCTCCCCGCCCGCAAGGTCCTCGAACTGCACGGAACCGCGCGCGAGACGGTCTGCACCCGCTGCCGTGCCCGCTCCCCGATGGCCGAGGCGCTGGCCCGGGTCGAGGCGGGCGAGGCAGACCCGCCGTGCCCGGCCTGCGGAGGCATTCTGAAGTCGGCGACGGTCATGTTCGGTGAGCGGCTCGATCCGGTGGTGCTCGGTGAGGCGATGTCGATCGCCAAGGCGTGCGAGGTGTTCATCGCGGTGGGTACGACGCTGCAGGTACAGCCCGCCGCCTCGCTGGCCGGGATCGCGGTGGACAACGGGGCGCGGCTGATCGTGGTGAACGCGGAGCCCACGCCGTACGACGAACTGGCCGACGAGACCATCCGCGAGCCCATCGGCACGGCGCTGCCGGTGCTGCTGAAACGGCTGACCGCCACTTCGGGCCCGAGCGTGGGCCCCTGCGGAACGGACTCACCGGCCTGAGCACGGGTGCGGCCGAAAGATGACGCCAGTTGGACGTGAACGGGGCCGACGAAGTGGCGGAGCTGCTCGTGAAGTCCGGGTTCCGTGACAGGCCCGGCTGGTCCGTGAGGCGGACGCGAGGGAGAGCCCCCCGCATGCCTTCCTGCTGATGGTCGAGCCCGTGGCGGTCCGGTGGAGCCGGTGCACCTCCCCCGGTCACAGCACCGGGGCACCGCCTCGTCGCCCGTCGGACGGCCCTCAGTGATCGAGTTCCTGCTGTACGCGGCGAGAGGGACGGAACGTGTACAGGTCGAGGATCTCGGGCGGGTCCACCAGGCCGGGGCCGCCCGCCTCGACCCACGCGGCGATGTCCCGCACGGCATCCTGGTCATTGACCAGCCCGAGCCAGACCGGCCGGCCGCCCGCCCTGCGCCCCTGTGCCGAGGGCTGTACGACGACGACGTCGGCCTGCTCACAGGCGTCCAGGCACTCCACAGCTCGGACCGTGGCCGTTTCGCCGAGCGTGCGGCGCAGCTCGGCGAGCTGAGCGGCGTGGTCCACATCCGGGATCTTCGGTGCTCCGCAGCAGCAGCCGCGGCAGACACTGACGGTGGGCCGGGGCGTGCCCTGGGCGGGGACGGCCTTGCGGGCGCGGCGGCTCATGCGGGGGCACTTCCGGTGCGGGCGCGGATGATCACCGTGGGACTGTATCGATCCCCGCCTCCGGATCGAACACCTGCACTGCGCCGTCGGCCGGTGCGGTACTGTTGATGGCTGCGAAGGGGAGTAGCCCCGCAAACCGGTCGTCGACACACTGGAGCCCTCGGGTTCCCGGTGGCCGGGCCCGTAGAACGGTACGGGCGGGCGAGACCTTCGGTCAGGTATGACAGGCCCGCGCCCCGTGGGCGCTGACGTCATGCCGGGCCGAGTGGTCCTCCGAAAGCCCGCATGGCGCTTCGCGAAGGCCCGGGGCCCGGCTCTCACAGAAAGCCACCCGGAATGCACCTCGACCCCCTGGCGATCCTCACCGCCTTCGGGCTGATCTTTCTCGCGGAACTCCCCGACAAGACGATGTTCGCGTCGCTTGCCATGGGCACCCGCATGCGTCCGCTGTACGTCTGGTTCGGCACGTCGTCCGCGTTCATCGTGCACGTCGCCATCGCCGTCGGGGCGGGCAGCCTGATCGGAATGCTGCCCGGCTGGATCGTCAAGCTCGTCTCGGCTTCCCTCTTCGCGTTCGGGGCGTTCATGCTGCTGCGCAACGGCGGCGGCGAAGACGAGGAGGAAGGCGGCACCAAGACGGTGACCGGCTTCTGGCCGGTCTACTCGACCGCGTTCATGGCGGTCTTCATCAGCGAGTGGGGCGACCTCACCCAGATCACCACGGCCAACCTGGCCGCGAGCAACGGCACCTGGTCCACGGCCATCGGGTCCGCCGCCGCCCTGATGTCCGTCTCGGCGCTGGCGCTGCTCGCGGGGCAGTTCATCGCGAAGCGGGTGCCGCTCAAGACGGTTCAGCGGATCGGCGGGCTCTGCATGCTGGGACTGGCGATCTGGACACTGGTGGAGATCTTCATCGGCTGACGTACTCGCCGCATCGGTCCGCTCCAGCCCGGCTTGAGGACGGGCTCGGTCCGCCGAGCCCGTCCTCGCGTTTCCGGACCTGTCCTCGCGCTTCCGGACCCGTCCTCGCACTTCTTCGGGTGGGCGCCGTCACACGGCGTGGGCGCCGTCACGTGCTGCCGGTGTCAGAAGAGCGCTGGGATGGAGTCCTGCGTGCCGTTCTCGAAGGCCAGCAGCCGCTGCTTGCGGTCGAGTCCACCGCCGTAGCCGGTGAGGCTGCCCGAGGCGCCGATGACGCGGTGGCAGGGGACGATGATGCCCACCGGGTTCTTGCCGTTGGCGAGGCCCACCGCACGTGAGGCGCCGGGTTTGCCGAGGAGCTCGGCCAGTTCGCCGTACGAGCGGGTCTCGCCGTACGGAATCAGCTGGAGCTGCGCCCATACGCTGCGCTGGAACGGGGTGCCGTCCAGACGCAGTGGCAGGTCGAACTCGCGCAGTTCCCCGGCGAAGTAGGCGTCCAGCTGGCGGATCGTCTCCGTGAAGGCGCACGGGTCGGGGTCGCCGAAGGTCTCCTCGGGCGGGCGGTGCCGCTGATCGGTCATGTAGAGGCCCGCGAGGACGCCGTCGGTGGCGACGAGGGTGAGCGGACCGTACGGGCTGTCGACGACCGTGTGCCGCCGGGTCGCCTCGCGCGTATGCGTCGCGGTCATGGATGGACTTCCCAACTTGCTTATACGGGCAGGTGGTTGATGGG
Organism: Streptomyces sp. NPDC047515; assembly: GCF_040643055.1. Classification (NCBI taxonomy): domain Bacteria; kingdom Bacillati; phylum Actinomycetota; class Actinomycetes; order Kitasatosporales; family Streptomycetaceae; genus Streptomyces; species Streptomyces sp. NPDC047515. The sequence continues at coordinate 23,701 of NZ_JBEYTM010000024.1, read as the reverse complement.
GTGATCATCCACGGTCCAAAGATACTGGACCGCGTACGCCCGCCAGGGCCGCCAGGCGGCCGCGCGGGCGGTGAGTGCCGCCGGCGTCGACGGGAGGCCGAGTTCCCCGGCCGCGCGCCGGATGCCGAGATCGGTGGGGAGGAAGGCGTCCGGGTCGCCGAGCGCCCGCATCGCGATCACGTCGACGGTCCAGGGTCCGAAGCCGGGAAGGGCGGCCAGTTCGACCCGGGCCTTCTCCCAGTCGCTGTCGGTACCGAGCCGCAGTGTGCCGTCGGCCAGTGCGGTGACCAGCGTGGTGAGGGTGGTGCGACGGCTGCGCGGCAGGGCGAGTTGTTCGGGGTCGAGCCCGGCGAGGGCCTCGGGCGTCGGGAAGAGATGGGTGAGGCCGCCCTCCGGGTCGTCGACCGGGAGGCCGTGCGCGGTGACCAGCCGGGCCGCGTGGGTGCGGGCGGCGGCGGTCGAGACCTGCTGGCCGAGCACCGCCCGTACGGCGAACTCCGCACCGTCGACGGTACGCGGCACCCGTCGGCCCGGGGCCTTGTCGACCAGGGGGGCGAGCGATGGATCGGAGCGCAGTTGGTCGTCGACGGCCACCGGGTCGGCGTCCAGGTCGAGCAGCCAGCGGCAGCGGCTGATCGCGAGGGTGAGATCGCGTGGATCGGTGAGGAGGAGCCGACAGCCGATGTGGTCGGGGTGCGGGGTGAGGGCGACGAGGCCGTGCCCGTACCTGAGGGTGAGCGTGCGGCGGTAGCCGCCGTCGCGCCACTCCTCGACACCGGGGACCGCGGTCGCGGCGAGGTGACCGAAGAGGTTGGTGGGGTTGAGCGGGGCCCGGTACGGCAGCCGCAGCGCTATCACGCCGGGTGTGGGCGACGGTGTCGCGGACCTGGCGGCACGGCTGCGCAGTTCGCCCGGGGCGAGCGCGAAGACCTCACGGACGGTGTCGTTGAAGGTGCGGATCGAGGAGAACCCGGCGGCGAAGGCGACCTCGGCCATGGGGAGGCCGGTCGTCTCGATGAGCAGCCGCGCGGTCTGGGCCCGCTGCGCGCGGGCCAGGGCGAGCGGGCCGGCGCCCAGCTCGGCGAGCAACTGGCGCTCGATCTGCCGTGCGGAGTAGCCCAGCCGGGCCGCGAGTCCGGGGACGCCCTCACGGTCGACCACACCGTCCCGGATCAGCCGCATCGCGCGGGCGACGGAGTCGGCGCGCACGTTCCACTCCGGGGAGCCGGGGGTGGTGTCGGGCCGGCAGCGCTTGCAGGCCCGGAATCCGGCCTGCTGACAGGCGGCGGCGCTGGGGTAGAAGGTCATGTTCTCGACCTTGGGCGGTACGACAGGGCAGCTGGGACGGCAGTAGATGCGGGTGGTCAGGACCGCTGTGAAGAACCAGCCGTCAAAGCGGGCGTCCTTGGACTGGACGGCCCGCACGCAGCGCGCGGTGTCGGTGTGCATGGTTCAAGGATCGGTCACCGGCCACCTGCGGGCTGGCGAAAATCCGACATCAACCTTGCACGGCCAGCACCTCTTCGAATTCGGCGTTTCGCGAATGAACATGAATGAACACAACTGAATGCGAGTGAATGCGAATCAACGCGAATGAATACGACCGAGTACCGATCACTCTTGAGCAGAATGATCCACAGGGCGATCAATAAGCATGAGCAGCGCCCTTATGACTCCCTCCCGGTCCCCGGCCCCAGCGTTCCCGTCGCCATTGCAGGACGGGCAGTCGAGTGCGGAGCACTCCCCGCAACTTGATAATGAGATCCATTTTCATGTACCTTCGAGCAGTGGTCGCAGCCACGGCACTGCCCGACCCGGTACGTACGACACGGGCCCGCAACGCTCACAGCTCCACGGCCACACAGACACACAGCCCCGGTCAGCCGATTCGGCCACCGGGGCTGCGCCATGTCACACCTTCGATGTCCCGCCATGTCACATCACCAGGGCCGTGCCATGTCACATCACCAGGCCCCTGTCATGTCACACCTTCACGCGGCTCGCCGCCGCAGCAGGGACGGCGCCGCGAACGGCCACCGAAGGGCGACTCCATCCGGGCCGGGCGACGGGCCGGCCGCACCCCTCCTGCCGGAGATCGCGACCGGCCACCTCCGCCGACGGACGCCTCACCAGGAGGACTTGGTGACTCCGGGGAGGAATCCGGCATGGGCCTGCTCACGTATGCGCACGCGGGAGAGACCGAACTTCCGCAGGTGTCCGCGCGGCCGTCCGTCCACGCCGTCACGGTTTCGCACCCGGGTCGCGCCGGCATCACGCGGCTGGCACCGGAGCTCATCCACGGCGGCGCGGCGCTCGGCATCCGTCGAGGACGGACGGCGGGCGATCTCCTTCAACTCGGCGCGACGGGCGGCGTACCGCTCGACGATCACCTTGCGCTTCTCGTTCTGCGCGATCTTGCTCTTCCTGTCCATCAGACCCTCACTCCCCTGGCACGGATCCGGGTGACGGCCGCCTCGATCCCGATGCCGTCGATCGTCCTGATCGCCTTGGCGCTGAGCCTCAGCCGGACGTTGCGGCCCTCACTCGGCAGCCAGTACCTCTTGCGCTGGATGTTGGGGTCGAACCGACGCGAAGTACGCCGATGCGAGTGGGAGATGTTGTTGCCGAACCCCGGCCGGGCGCCGGTCAGTTGGCAGTGGGCGGGCATGGCGTCACCTGCTCTCCACGGCGAACCGCGTATTGGAAATGGAAATCATTGCCATATAGTAGCGCCATGGCACGCAACGAACTACGCCCGGTCGTCAAGCTCCGCTCCACCGCGGGGACCGGCTACACCTACGTCACCCGCAAGAACCGCCGGAACGATCCCGAGCGCATGGTTCTGCGCAAGTACGACCCGGTCGCCCGCAAGCACGTCGACTTCCGCGAAGAGCGCTGACCGCTCCCCCGCCCGAACCAGAAGGACGCCTCATGAAGCCCGGAATCCACCCCGCGTACGGCCCCGTCGTCTTCCGCGACAAGGCCGCCGGCTCCGCCTTCCTCACCCGTTCCACCGCGACCAGCGACAAGACCGTCGAGTGGGAGGACGGCAACACCTACCCCGTCGTCGATGTCGAGATCTCCTCCGCGAGCCACCCCTTCTACACGGGCACCGCCCGTGTGCTGGACACCGCCGGCCGCGTCGAGCGGTTCGAGCGCCGCTACGGCCGCCGCGAGGCGAACTGATGCGAGACCAGTCGCGGTTGCCCGTCGTGATCGTGGGTGGGCTCCACTCCGATGCCCGCAAGGAGGTCGTGGAGGGACTGCTGCGCACCGTCCCCGGCAGCGTCGCCCTCCATCACGATCTGGCCACCGCCGCCGAAGGCACCGTACGGCGCGTCGTGCGGGACGTGTCGGGTGAGCTGTCCCGCGGTGACGCCCCGCTCGTCAACGACTGCGCCTGCTGTGCGCTGCGCGAGGACCTGGTCCCCGAGCTGGAGCGGCTGGCCGACAGCGGTTCGGCCAGGCTGGCGATCGTCGAGCTGTGGGACTCCGTCGAACCGAGGGCGATGGCCGAGGTCGTCGTCGCGCACGGCGCTCACGTACTGGAACTCACCAATGTCGTGACCGCCGTCGACCCCGCGCTCGTGCTGCCCTGCCTGGGGAACGGCGACGACCTGGCCGAGGCGGGGCTCGCCGCAGCCGCCACCGACCAGCGAACCGTGGGTGACACCTGGGCGCGACAGCTGGAGTACGCGCCCGTGCTCGCTCTCGTCGACAGCGAAGCGGCCGACGACGAGGACCGCGCGCTGCTCACCCAGCTCCACCCGACCGCGCGTCAGGTGCCCGCCGGTTCGGGCGAACTCGGCCAACTGGCCTTCGCCGGCTTCGACGTGGAGACGGCCGCCGCTGCCCAGCACCCCGCCTGCGCCCTGCTGCCGCAGGAGGCGGACCAGGCCGGGGTCGCCACGCTCGTCTGGCGTCGCCGCCGTCCCTTCCACCCCGAGCGGCTCTTCCAGGCGCTGGAGGATCTGTGCTGCGCGGCCGCACGCAGCCGTGGCCGGTTCTGGCTCGCCGACCGTCCCGACACCCTGCTGGCCTGGGACGCCGCCGGTGGTGCGCTCTGTGTGGAGAACGCCGGCCCATGGCTGGCCTCCCTGCCGGACGCGGCCTGGGACCTGGTGCCCCCGATGCGCAGGGCGGCGGCCTCGCTCGACTGGGACCCCGAGCAGGGTGACCGCTGCCAGCACCTCGTCTTCACTTCCCCGGGCCTCGATCGCGACGGGCTGGCCCGACTCCTCGAATCCTGTCTGCTCACCGACACCGAATACGCCGCGGGGCCGGAGGCGTGGAAACGGCTTCCAGCCCCCTTCGACTCGCTCCTCGATCCGGTCTCCTGACCGTCCTTCACCTGCGTGCGGCTCTGCGGCCGCTCCCCTCGCAGCTCACCTCCAAGGAATGCCCATGGCACGACGCACCGACCCCCACAAGCCGTTGAAGTCCCGCCCCAATCCGCTGGACACGGCCGGAATCACCTACATCGACTACAAGGACACCGACCTGCTGCGGAAGTTCATCTCGGACCGCGGCAAGATCCGCAGCCGTCGCGTCACCCGGGTGACCGCCCAGCAGCAGCGGCAGCTCGCGCGGGCGATCAGGAACGCTCGCGAGATGGCCCTGCTGCCCTACGCCCACCGGTGACCACACGCGCCGCGTGCGTTCGGCGGGCCCCCCGGCCCATCGGACGCACGCGGCGTCCAGGTGTCCGGTTCTCGTGAGCGCCGCGCCGGGCAGAAGGACCCTGGGTCGTTCGGTGAACCGGGCGCCAGTGTTCGGGTTCCATCCGTCTGGGTTCGTCAGGGTTGTCCCACCACACGCAGCCCCGGATGACACCGGGCACGTCACCGCCGACGGATTCTTCGACCGCCTGGTGCGCGGAGTTGCCCCGTCCCTGGACAGCTCGCCACTCCGCTGGGCCGCCGCCCGGTCGCTTGCCGGGTGGCGGCCTCGGAGCTGCGAGGATCCAGGCCTTGCGATGCTCAGGCCGCCCGCAAGCGCCTCCAGACCGCCTTCGCCGCGTGGTGGCCGGACATGCCGTGCACCCCCGGGCCGGGCGGAGTGGCCGAGGAGCACAGGAACACCGCCGGGTGCGCGGTCGCGTACGGCACGCGCGCGAGCTTCGGCCGGATCACCGTCTGGAGGCCGGCGTACGCTCCGCACGCGATGTCGCCGCCGACGTAATTGGCGTTGCGCAGGGCCAGTTGGGGCGGCCCCGCGACCGCTCGGGCGAGCACCAGGTCGCGGAAGCCGGGGGCGAAGCGCTCCAGTTGCCGCTCGATGACGTCGGTGGCATCGCCTTCCCAGCCTGCCGGAACATGTCCGTAGGCCCAGAAGACATGACGGCCCTCGGGTGCGCGGGACGGATCGACCAGGCTGGGCTGAGCGGTGATCAGGAACGGGACGCTGGGGTCGCGGCCGGCCACCGCGGCGCTCAGCGCGGCGTCGATCTCACCGGCCGTGGGGCCGATGTGGACCGTTCCGGCCCGGCGGGCCTCCTTCGCGGTCCAGGGGACGGGCCCCGAGAGCGCGTAGTCGATCTTGAAGCAGGAAGCCCCGTACCGATAGCCGCGATAGGCGTTGCCCAGCCCCGCGATACGCGCGAGGGCGGTCGGCGAGGTGTCGAAGATGTAGGCGCGGGCGGGCGGGAGCTCGTCGAGGCGCTTGACCTCCGTACCGGTACGGATCGTGCCGCCCTGTTCGCGCAGGTACGAGGCAAGGGCGTCGGAGATGGCCTGCGATCCGCCGCGCGGCACCGGCCAGCCCTTCTCGTGCGCGGCGAGGGCGAAGAGCAGGGCGATCCCTCCGGTGGCCACGCCGCTGACGGGGGCTATGGCATGGGCGCCGAGCCCGGCGATCAGACCGCGTGCCCTCGCGCCGCGAAAGCGGCGGGAGAGCAGCGTCGCGGGCTGGAGCGCGTCGAGACCGAAGCGCACCCAGCGGTACGGATCACGGGGCAGCCCGTCCCACGGAGTGCGCAGGAAGTCCTCGGCGAGGGTGTCCCAGTGACCGAGGAACGGGGCGACGAGCCTGCGGTAGGCCCCCGCGTCCTGAGCGCCCAGCGACATGGCGCTCTCTCCCACCGACCCGGTGAGCACGGCGGCCGAGCCGTCCGGAAAGGGGTGGGCGAGCGCCAGCTCGGGCTGGAGCCACTCCAGGCCGTGCCGGGCCAGCGGCATCGCGTTGAACGCGGGCGAGCCGATGCCCAGCGGGTGGACGGCGGAACAGGGGTCGTGACGGAAGCCGGGGAGCGTGAGCTCTTCGGTACGGGCACCGCCCCCGACGGTCTCGGCCGCCTCGAAGACCTCCACGGCGAAGCCACGGCGAGCCAATTCGGCTGCGGCGGTCAGTCCGTTGGGCCCCGCCCCCACGACGACAGCATCAAGCATCGACGGCACCTTCGGACTCCTTCGTCAGCCGACGGCCAGGACACCCAGGATATTCCGAGGCGCCGACAGCGACGTCGCGGGTAGGGTCGCCGCTCGATGAACACACCGAACTCTTCCTCGCCGCCCCGCCGTCCGTCCCACCCGCACCGCGCGTCGCACGACCGGGAACCGGAGGTCCGGCCATGATCGCCGAACTGCAGTGCGTGGTGCTCGACTGTCCCGATCCCGCACGCCTCGCCGAGTTCTACCACCACCTGCTCGGCGGAGAGGTCGATCGGCCGGACCCTCGGTGGGCAGTGGGTGACGGATGGGCGACGCTCCACACGACCGCCGGGCTGGTCCTCGCCTTCCAGCAGGTGGCGGACCACCGGCCGCCTCGATGGCCGGACCCGGCGCACCCTCAGCAGTTCCATCTGGACTTCGGTGTCCCGGATCTGGACGCGGCGCAGAGCCGGGTCGTGGCGGCGGGAGCGACGGTCCTCGACGACGGTGCCGGGTCGGGGCGGCCGTGGCGGATCTACGCGGACCCGGCGGGGCATCCGTTCTGCCTGGTCAGGCACGGTATCGGCGCGGTGTGACCGTACCTCGGGCCCTCAGTCCCGCTGGATGGCCGTGAGGCAGCGGGCCAGCAGACCCCGCAGGACTTCCCGTTCCTGCGGGGTGAACTCGTCGGCCAGGCGGCGTTCGATCCGTACCGCCCGCTCGTCGGCGCGCCGGAGCGTTTCGTGGCCCGCTTCGGTGAGACGGGTCTCCAGCATCTTCTGGTGCCGCTGGTGTGCCGAGCGGACCACCAGACCGCGTTCGTCCAGATGTTTCAGCACCGCCGCCATGGCCTGCGGGGTGACCAGGCAGGTACGCGCCAACGCGGCACCCGAGATGCCGGGGTTGTCGGCGAGCGCGAACAGCGCCGCGTACTGCGCGACGGTGAGTCCCGTGCCCTTGAGCGCCGCGCTCACACGGATACTCCATCGGCCTCCATGTTCCACGAGACCGCGTTCCACCAGGACGCGTGCCATCGAGAGGTGTTCCGCAAGGCCGTCCTGATCACCGGATCCACTCAGGGGCTGGGCCGGCACATCGCACTCGACCTGGCCCGCCGGGGTGCGACGCTGCTGCTGCACGGCAGGGACCGCGCACGGCTGGACGAGGCCGCCGCCGAGGCGCGTGCGGCAGGGGCCGGGGCCGTCGTACGCACGTATCTCGCCGATCTGGCCGACCTGGACCAGGTCCGGATCATGGCTGCCCGGATCCGCGACGCCGAGCCCCGGCTCGACGTCCTCGTCAGCAACGCCGCGATCGGCGGCGGCGCCACTCCGCTCCGCCGCGAGGTGACCCGCCAGGGCCATGAACTCCGTTTCGCTGTCAATTTTCTGACGCCGCGGCTGCTGACGCGTGAGCTGTTGCCCCAGCTCACCGCGTCCGCGCCCGCACGTGTCGTCGATCTGGCCTCGATGGGCCAGGCACCCGTCGACTTCGACGACGTCATGATGGAGCGTGGCTACGAGGGCCTATGACTCCGCCGGAAGCGCGGCGGCCGACCGGACGGCGGCCGACCGGGCGTCGCGCCGGTCGGGCGTCGCGCCGGTCGGGCAGCACACCCGTCGGACAGCGCCGCGGCCAGACAGTACCGGGGGCGGGCAGCGCTCCGGTCAGTCAGTTCCCGGGTCGGGCAGCTCTCCGGTCAGGCTTCGCTGCGCAGTGCCTGAAGGATGTGCTCGACGGTCGCCGCGTCGCGGGCCGCCGTGAACGGCAAGGTGTTGCCGCCGGTGACCCTGAACGGGGCGCCGGAGAGCGTGGCCTGGGCGCCACCCGCCTCGGTGACCAGGAGCAGCCCCGCCGCGTGGTCCCAGGCGTACTCCCAGTTGAAGGCGACCGCGTCCTGGTCGCCGCGCGCGACGGCGAGGTATTCGAGACCGGCCGAGCCGCAGGGGCGGGCGTCTATGCCCTCCACGCGCAGGCCGAGCAGGGCACGCTTCTGGGCATCCGTGGTGTAGTCGGGGTGCGACATGGCCACGCGCAGCACGGCGCCGGGTGCGGGCGAGCCGGAACGGATCGGCTCGCCGTTGAGCGTGGCGCCGCGGCCACGGACCGCGACCGCCATGTCGTCGAGCGCCGCCGCGTACGTCCAGGAGGCGAGGAGCTCGCCACGGTGGGCCAGCGCGACCAGGGTGCAGAAGCCCGGTTCGCCCCGGACGAACTGGCGGGTGCCGTCGACCGGGTCGACGATCCACACCGGTGCGTCGCCGCCCAGGGCGTCGTACACCTTCGGATCTGCGTGGACCGCCTCCTCACCGACGACCACCGAGCCGGGCAGGAGCCGGGTCAGGGAGACGGTGAGGCGTTCCTCGGCGAGGCGGTCGGCGGCGGTGACGAGGTCGTGCGGGCCACTCTTCTCGACGATCTCGTGCGCGGCGAGCTGCCGGTAGCGCGGCATGATCTCGGCGGCGGCCGCTGCGCGGACCGCCGCCTCGACCTCGGTCGGGCGCCCGGCGCCCCCGGTGTTCTCAGCGAGAAAGTCATCGATCACGACACCAGCTAAGCACGGCCCTCCGAGGGGCCGACGACCTGGTCATGGCGGGAAGGTGACCGGTCAGCGTCCAACGGCGTACCCCTGCATGCCGCGCGGGTTCGCGGCCGCGGAGAGCACCCCCGTCTCCGGGTCGCGGGCCACGGCACACATCCGCCCCTCGGACCAGGGGACGCCCACGGTGACGTCGTGGCCGCGGCGGCGCAGCTCCGCGACGACCTCCGGGTCCATGCCCTCCTCGACGGTGACGCTGCCGGGCCGCATCCCGCGCGGGAAGAAGGAGCCGGGGAAGCTGTCGTTGTGCCAGTTCGGGGCGTCGATGGCGCCTTGGAGGTCGAGGCCGCCACGGACCTCGGCGCGCAGGGCGACCGCCAGGAAGAAGTGGACCTGCCACTGGTCCTGCTGGTCGCCGCCGGGGGTGCCGAAGGCCATGACCGGGACGCCGTCGCGCAGGGCGAGGGACGGGGTGAGGGTGGTGCGGGGGCGACGTCCGGGGGTGAGGGAGTTCGGCAGGCCCTCGTCGAGGCAGGCCATCTGGAGGCGGGTGCCGAGCGGGAAGCCGAGCTCCGGCACGACCGGGTTGGACTGCAGCCAGCCGCCGCTGGGGGTGGCGGAGACCATGTTGCCCCAGCGGTCGACCACGTCGACATGGCAGGTGTCGCCACGGGTCGTACCGTCTGCGTCGACGGTCGGCTCCCCGATTCCGGCACGGGTCTTCGTCACGGTCGGTTCCTCGACCCCGGAACCGTTCTGCGCCACCGCCGGTTCACCGACGCCCGCCGTCGGGATGTCCAGGGCGTCGAAACCGGCTGCGCCGGCGGCGACTGCGTGGGCGTGTCCGCTGAGGACGGGGGTGCGGCCGTCCGGGCTGCCGGGCCGCAGTTCGCGCGAGGCCCGGTCGGTGATGAGGGCGCGTCGTTCGGCGTTGTAGGGCTCGGAGAGCAGCGTGTCGAGGGGTACGTCGGCCGCGTCGCCGTACCAGGCCTCGCGGTCGGCCATCGCGAGCTTGCAGCCCTCGATGAGCAGGTGGACGTATTCGGCGGAGCCGTACCGCGGCAGTTCGGCGGGGAGGAGCGCGAGCTGCTGGAGGAAGGCGGGGCCCTGGCTCCAGCCGCCCGCCTTGGCGAGCGTCCAGCCGTTCCAGTCGTACGTGGCGGGCGCCTCGTAGGACGCGGACCAGTCGGCCAGGTCGGTGGCGGTGAGGGTGCCGGTGTGGCGGGAGCCGCTGGTGTCCATGGTGGGGCGGGCGGCCTGGCGGACCAGGGCCTCGGCGATGAAGCCCTCGCTCCAGATCTTTCGTGCGGCGTCGATCCGGGCGATGCGGTCCTCGCTGCCGGTCTCCTCCGCCTCGGCGATCAGCCGGCGCCAGGTGGCGGCGAGTGCGGGGTTGCGGAACAGCTCGCCCGGCTGCGGCGACCTGCCACCGGGCAGATAGACGTCGGCGGAGGACTGCCACTCGGTCTCGAAGAGTTCGCGGACGGTCTCGACGGTCCGACCGACCCGCTCGACGGGGGCATGGCCGTCCTCGGCGTACCCGATCGCGTACCGCAGCACCTGGGCGACGGACTTGGTGCCGTGGTCGCGCAGCAGCAGCATCCAGGCGTCGAAGGCACCCGGCACGGCTGCGGCGAGCGGTCCGGTGCCGGGGACCAGGTCGAGGCCGAGGGAGCGATAGTGGGCGACGGTGGCGCCCGCGGGGGCCGGACCCTGGCCGCACAGCACCCGCACCTCGCCGTCCTTCGGCGCCAGGATCATCGGCACCTCACCGGCCGGCCCGTTGAGATGGGGCTCGACGACATGCAGGACGAACCCGGCGGCGACGGCGGCGTCGTACGCGTTGCCGCCGTCCTCCAGGACGGCCATCGCGGACTGCGAGGCGAGCCAGTGGGTGGAGGACACCATGCCGAACGTGCCCTGGAGTGTGGGACGGGTGGTGAACATACGGCCTCTCACGTCGCTGTTTCCGCGCATCGTCCCGACCGGTCGACGCTCGAATTCGGCCCTGGGGAGAATCTGGGGAGTCGCCGGCCGCGAGCGGCGCCTGGTTCGAGCGGGGAGGGCGTCACAGGCGCGGACTGGGCAATCAGCCGTCTTCCGCCACCCGGAAGCCCAGACAGACGACGACGGTGTGATCATCGACCGGAGTGCCCGCACGGTCCCAGAAGCGCCGGTGCACATCGCACCAGGCCTCAAGAGACTCGTCGCCCTCGCCCTCGGCCCTGGCGTGTTCCCAGGTGACATCACCGAAGGGCTTCACCTCTACGCTGATGAACTCCAGGGTGGCGACGCACCGGCCCTCGTTGTCCAGGAGAGCCTGCCGCTCACCGACGTACTCCAGGCCCTCGGTCTCTTCGGCGTACTCGTCGAGCAGACAGGTCGTGGCGGTCTTGGCACCTGTCAGAACCAAGGAATTGAGCTCGTCCCGCATGTCACCGGGCAAGCCCAGTTCCAGCGCACGCATACCGTTGACTCGCGGCCACATCGTCTCGTCATCTCACTCGGTGCAGCCTTTCGGTCCACAGGCGGCATACGCGTGATCATATGCGTACTTCACCGGCGACCGGATCGAGCCGGCCCAGCGCCGCTGACCTTCTGGTCGCCGGGGTGCAGGCGGCCGGTGCCGTGGCCGCAGCGGCGGAAGCGGCCCGTTCCTTCAATGAGCCCCGCTTCCGGCGATCCGCCTGCTCAAGGCTCAGGCACAACGGAAGCAGACCACGCCCCGAGCTCCACCCTCGGCCTCGGCGCGACCAGCGACCCCGCCCAGCCTTCCCGAGGAGAAGGCCTCGGGGACTGCCCTCGGGTGGAGTTGTCTGCCGGGTCCGCCGAGGTGCGCCGTTGGGGAGAATGGGGACGGTTCAAAAACGGCGAGGTGGGAGACGAGTATGGCGGGCAACGGCGGTCCGGTGACACTGCGCGGGATCGCGGAACAGCTCGGGCTGCACATCTCGACAGTCTCCCGAGTCCTCAACGGCCCGTCCGGGGAGCGGGGCCGCGCGGCCTCGGGCGAGACTGCGCGACGGATCCGCGAGCTGGCCGACGAACTCGGCTACCGGCCCAACCCCCACGCCACCAGCCTGCGCACCCGGCGCAGCAACCTGGTCGGGGTGCTCTTCCCCCGGCTGTCAGAGATCGTGGTGGCCACTATTTACGAGGGTGTGGAGGAGGAGGCGACCATGCGGGGGCTCTCCACCTTCGTCACCAACACCCACGACGACCCCACCACCCAGCGCGAGCGGATCGGAATGGTCCTGGGTCGCCGGGTGGACGGCCTCATCATCGGCGACGCACACCTGGACGGGGCCGCACTGGCCGACCCTGCCCTGGACGGCACGCCCTTCGTGCTCGTCAACCGCCGCACGGACACCGGCCACCTGGCGGTCACCTGCGACGACCACCTGGGCGGGCGACTCGTGGCCGAGCACTTCCTGTCACTGGGCCACCGCCAGGTGGCCGTCATCGCGGGTGAACCCTTCGCCAGCACCGGCACCGACCGCACCACCGGCTTCACCGACCGCTACCGCGAGGCCGGCCTCCCCCTGTCCGCCCACTGGGTGCGGCACTGCCGCTTCGACACGGCCGGCGGGCACCGGGCCGCCGTCGAGTTGCTGAGCGGGTCCGACCGGCCGACCGCGATCTTCGCCGTCAACGACCTCGCGGCGATCGGCACCATCGGCGCCGCACGCGACCTGGGCCTGCGTCTGGGTGAAGACCTCGCGCTCGCCGGGTTCAACGACACGCCCCTCGCCGCCGAACTGCCCGTCCCGCTCACCAGCGTCCACTCCCCCATGGCCGAGCAGGGCAGACGCGCCATACGGCTGCTGCTCCGCCGCATCGCCGGCGAGCCCGTCGCCTCGGAGATGCTCAGGCCCGATCTCGTGGTGCGGGCCTCCACGGGCACGCCGATCGGGCCGAGTCTGCGCTGAGCAGGAAAACGTACAGCCACCCTGATCGCCCGTCAGTTCCGTCCCGTCCGAGCCCGGTGGGCGTCCTTGCCCAAACGATTGGCGCAAACGATTGGGTGGAGAATACTGGCCACTCGACACGCGTCCGGCTATGGCAACGGGAGTGGCTTGGTGAGGTGGTTCGGCAGGCGGCGTGAGGCGACATCGGATCCCTGCGCGGAACCCCGCCAGGAGTTCGTCGCATCGCTGCGGGAGGGCGGCAGAGCGGCTGAGCTGACGGGACACCAGCACAGCGCGGAGAAGGCCGCCGAACGCTACGCGGAACTGGTCGCGCAAGCGGAACGCGTCCTGGGACCGCAGGACACCGACACATTGGCGTTACGGCATCAACTGGCCCACTGGACCGGTGAGTCCGGACAACCGGAAGTCGCAGTGCGACTGTTCGCCCGGCTGTTGGCCGACCGGGAGCGGGTGCAGGGACCGTGCCGTCGGGATACCGAACTGGCCCGGCATCAACTGGCGGACTGGCACGGCCGGTCGGGCCGGTCCGAGGAGGCCGTGCGCCGCTACGAAGGCATGCGCCGGTCCGCCGAGCGGGAAAACCGCACCGAAATGGCACTCACCCTGCTGTGCGAGGTGGGCTACTGGCAGCAGAAGAGCGGCGACAACGCGGCTGCGCTGCGCGCGTTCTCCCAGATGTTGCAGACCGCCCAACAGGAGCTCGGCCCCGGCCACCAGCTCGTCAACGTCGCCCGTCAGCGCTACGCCGAGGTCGCCGGTGGGCTGCCGTTCGGCAACGAGGGCGGCCACGACGGGCTGCAGGACCTCCTCGCGACGGCCGCCGCGGTCGAAGCCGCAGGAGACTTCCAGCGCGCGGGCCGGATGTACGGGCAGATAGCCGCGCGGTGCGAGCAACTCCATGGGGCGGGCAGCTCGCATACCCTCTCCGCGCACGTCACGCAGGCGAAGGCGGCGGTAAAGGCGGAGGACTACGCGACGGCTGTCCACTGTTTCGGGAAGGTGCTCGCGTGCATAAAGCTTCAGGGCCAGGGGCCGGGTTCGCCGGAGTACGACATCCTCCGCGGGCAGCGCGACGAGCTTGCCCGGATGGCCGGGCGCACGGTGCTTCGCATCACGGAACAGACCGCGACACTGTTGGGCGAGGCGGTGCAGGCCGCGGCGGAGACGGCATGCGCAGTGCTGGCACGCGAGGCCGGTGCGTCTCACGCGACCTGCCTCGCGGTCGTGAACGACGGCTCAGTGAGGCTCAAGCGCGGCTGGGTGCGCGCCACCCACTGACACTGCGTCTGCGGGTGTCACACGCCATGCTCGGATGCGACCAGCCCGGCGGGGTGTCTCACGCCGAGCAGGTGGTGAACGATGTTGCTGTCCATCTCGGCGAGGGACACCCCACCGTGCGGGACGCCCGTACGCTGCTGGCGGTGCTGAAGTCGGCGGCCGCGGGGTGAGTCCGGGCGTGCGGGGCGTGGTCACGGTCGGGGTGCTGCGGTGTTCGGCTTCGCCGTCGAGGGCATCGACTTCAAGAGCAGCTGGATCCGCATCAACTGCCAGGTGCGGCCGGCAGGTCGGCGAGCCGGTCCACGTCGCCGCGGCTCTCCCGGCCTTCCGGCGGGCGGCGCCCCGGGCCACCGCGGGACGTGACGGCGAGCTCGTTCGACGTGTCGGCAGTCAGGCGGAGTTCAGATGGACGCCGATCTGCAGGAACGCCTGGACGAGCGGGGCGGGCGGCACCGCGGGGGACATGACCTGGGAGCCGAAGTGGACGACCACGAGTTCCAGGCGCGGCGAGACGAACAGCCGCTGGCCATGGATGCCGCTGGCCATGTAGGAGTCGTAGGGGTCGTTCAGGACCCACCACAGGTCGTGATAGGAGAGCGTGGCCGGTGAGTCCTCGGGCGCCGCCGGGAAGCGGACGCGGCGGGGATAGCCGTCCGGCACACCGCTCGTGATCGTCGTGGCGACGCGCTCCGGGATCACCTGCCGCCCTTCCAACGCCCCGCCGCAGCGCAGCATCTCGCCGATGCGGGCCACATCACGCGCTGTGGCGCTGAAGCCTCCGCAAGCGGCCTCGACGCCGTCGCTGTCCAGGACGTAGTACGCGTCCTCCTCCGCACCGAGCTTGGACCACAGGAGTTCGCCGAGCAGGGCCGAGGTGCTCAAGCCCGTTATCCGGCGCAGAACTTCGGCGAGCGCTTCGACATTGCCGTTCTCGTAGCAGAACTCGGTTCCCGGCGCCCCCGTGGGCCGGGCGGTCAGGAGGTGTTCGCGGATGCTGGTGGGGCCGGCGTAGCCGAACGGCCGCAGTTGCGGGGCGATGACCGCGAAGTACCGCTGGGCCTCGGTCGGCTTGTCGTAAGCGCGGCCCGCGTAGCTCACCTGGGTCCCCATGTGCAGCAGGTCATCCACCCGTGCCTCCCCGAAGGCCGTTCCGCCGAGTTCGGGGACGTACGCGGACGCCGTGGCCGTGCGGTCGAGCAGCCCCTCATGGGCGAGCGTCGCAGCCATGAGGCCGAGGTAGGACTTGGCCGCCGAGGCGTTGAAGTGGGGGGTGTGCGCCTCCGCCCCGTGCAGGTAGCGCTCGTAGACGACCGAGCCGCGGTGCATCACCAGCATGGCGTCCGTCTGGGCGGCCGCGAACAGCTCCGGCAGTTTGAGCGTGCCCGCGCCGGTGGTGAGCAGGTCGACCGCGTCGAGGTCTGACGGACTTTCCGGCAGGTGGCGGGCCGGCTCCCGCCCTCGCCACACACGGCGGCTCGGTGAGAGTTCACGCCCAGCGGAGGTGAAGCGGCGGATCCAGGTGGGATCCATGTAGCCGCGGGTCCACAAGAGATCACTCAGCGGGGTCGTCCCGGTCATGCGTACTCCTGTCCGAGCATTATTTTACGAGGTAATCGTTAACGTACATATTGTTCGGTTTCTTGAGCAAGGCCTGACGGAAGATCGCCTGAACATGCGCGAACCGTTGACCCGCGAGTGGGTCGATCGTTACCTTGCCGTATCACTTGATCGATACCAGACGGTCTGTACGAGACCGTACTGCCGATCACACCTTCAGCCGGGCGCACCCGCGCCCCGGGGGTGGTCCCGCCCCCACCGCCTCCGCCTCCGCACCCGTTCCTCCCCGAGCCGCAGGAGTGCCCCATGGTCAAGCCATCCCGGTCCGCCTCCCACCCGCAGACGGCGGGGCCGCCGGACGTTGATTTCGACCGTCGGCGCGCCTGGCTGATCACCGCGCTGATCGTGACGTTCATGGTCATGAACTACGCGGACAAGTCCGTCCTGGGGCTCGCCGCAGTGCCGATCATGAAGGACCTGGGCATCAGCAACAGCACCTACGGCGTGATCTCCAGCTCGTACTCCCTGCTGTTCAGCCTTTCCGGACTGATCGTCGGTCTCTTCTCCAGGCGAGTCACCAGCCGACTGCTGCTGTTCACCATGGCCGCGGTGTGGGCGGTGGCCCAGCTGCCGGTGCTGTTCGTGGCGACCGTGCCGGCGTTGGTGGCGGGGCGGGTGCTGCTGGGCGCGGCCGAGGGCCCGGCTGCGCCCATGTCCATGCACGCGCTGTACACGTGGTTCCCCGAGGACCGGCGAGGCCTGCCGTCGGCGCTGCAGATCAGCGGTGCCGCCCTGGGCACGCTGGTCGCCGCGCCGGTCGTGACGTGGCTGATCAGCGCGTTCGGCTGGCGCTCGGCCTTCGCGGCACTGGCGGCGGCGAGCGCGGCGTGGAGCCTGCTCTGGTGGAAGGCGGGGCACGACGGACCGTACGGCCAGGATCACCCTCCCGCGCATGGGCCCGGGGCCGGACAGACGGCGCGGGTGCCGTATCGCAGGCTGCTGGTGAACGGCACCGTGCTGGGAAGCATCGCCGGCGCCTTCGGCGCTTCCTGGGCGCTGGCGTTGAGTCAGGCGTGGCTGCCCGTCTACCTGCGCACACAGCTCGGTATGCCGCCGGGCGGAGCCGCCGCGCTCATCAGCGGCGTCTCGGCTCTCAGCTTCATCCTGCTCCTGGCGGTGTCCCCGCTGGTCGACGCGCTCAGCCGGCGCGGGCTGTCCAGCCGCTGGTCGCGCGGCGCCCCGCAGGGGATCGCCGTCGCCGTCGCAGGCCTGGCCATGGCGGTCTTCCCGTTCGTCCAGGCGCGGGCGCTGCTCCTGGTGCTCGTCGCGGTGGCGTTCGGTGCGCACTCCATTGCGTTCCCGCTCCACTACATGACGACGGCCGCCGTCACTCCGTCCGCGCAGCGCGGGGCAGTCTTCGGCATCGTCGCGGCGACCGGCACCTTGCCCGGGTTGATCGCGCCTTATCTGACCGGGCGTCTGCTGGACTCCGCTGCATCGCAGAGCGCGGGCTATACGCAGGCGTTCCTGCTGTCCGCGGCCGTGATGCTGATATCGGGTCTGATCGCCCTGGGCGCCATCCGCCCCGAGCGTGACGCGCGGCGACTGGGCCTTCCTACTGCCGCGGCCGGGCCCGCGGCTCAGTCGCCCCCATCGGCATGAGCAGGCAGCACACCCTGCGGAGAACCTGAGCGACGCCCTCAGGCCGGCGACTTGAAGCCACTGGCCCAGTACCGGCCGTGCAGAGCCAGGTCCAGCAGCATGCGGACCACCTCCTCGGCGGGGAGCGACGGGGTGTCCTGCTCCACCCACCAGCGCAGGACCGCTGTCTGCTCCCCGACCCAGACCCGGGCCAGCAGTTCGGGGTCGATGCGGGGCTGGACCGCGTTGCGTTCGGCGCGAGCGCGGAACTCCTCGGCCGTGGCCTGTGCGCAGGTGTCCACGAACATCTGCAGCGGCTTGCCGTCGCCCTCGCCGCGCAACAGGATCCGGTACAGATCGCGCTCCTCGCGCGCGTGCCGCAGCATCTCCAGGACCGGCTTGCCCGTGAAGCCGACCGCGCTGTCGGCGACCGCAGGTGCCAGGCGCTCCGACAGCTCGGTGAGGAGATCCGAGGTCACGCGCGCGAACAGGTCCTCCTTGTCGCGGAAGTGCGCGTAGAAGGTCGCCCGTGCGACGTCTGCCCGCTCGGTGATGTCCTCGACCGTCAGCGCGCTGAAGCCGCGCTCCAGAACCAGCTCCACCAGGGCCGCCCCCAGGGCGCGACGTGACCGCCTTGTCCTTCTGTCCTCGGCCACCGGCTCCTCCTCGATCGTCCCGCCGCATGCGCGCGCCCAGTCTAGGAGACCCCTTGACACCAGAGGGGTTACTGAACAAAGTGTCCATTACTAGTCTCCTTGTAAACCTCTTGTTCCGGCCCTCCGCCACCGCCACCCTCAGCCCCCTCCTTCCGCCCTGGAGTAGGACTTCATGAACCTCGGCATCTACCTCACGCGCAGTGCCCGCTACTGGCCCCAGACCTCGGCCCTCGTCTGCGGGGACCGCTCCTGGAGCTTCGCCGACCTCGACCAGGCCACGAGCCGCCTGGCCTCCGCACTCACCGCCCGAGGTCTGCGCCCCGGTGACGCCGTCGCCTCCCTGGCCTGGAACTGCGGCGAGCTCGTCGAGGTCGAATTCGCCCTGTACAAGGCGGGGTTGACGCGTGCACCGATCAACGCGCGCCTCGGGCGCGGCGAGATCGAGCACATCCTGCGCTACGCGCCCGTACGCGTCCTGGTCTACGACGCCGCTCACCGCGAGGACGCACTCGCCGCGATCGCCGCGGTCGGCACGGATTGTCTGCCCGTCCTGATGGACGACCCGCAGCACAGCACTCAAGGCATGGACTCGCGCGAGGTCCGCTACAGCGACCTGCTGGCCGAAGGCGACGCGACGCCGTTCCGCGTCGAGGTGGGCGAGGACGAGCCGTGCGTGCTCAACTTCACCTCCGGCTCCACCGGCGCGCTCAAAGCCGCCGTGCAGACGGTCGGCAACCGGCTCGCGAACATGCGCAAGCAACTGATGGCAGATGAGTCCCGCCCTCGGCCCGGCACCCGCTACCTCGCCTGCGGCCCGATCACCCACGCCACCGGAATGGGCCTGCTGGCCGGTGTGTTCGGCGGCTCGACGACGTACGTCCTGCCCACCTGGAGTCCGCAGGGCTTCCTGGAGACGGTCGAGAAGGAGCGCATCACCGCCACGTTCCTCGTGCCGGCCATGGTCACCATGGTGCTGGCGCAATCCGGTGCAGCCGATCACGACCTGTCCTCGCTGACGAGTGTGCGCGTCGGCGGGGCACCCATCTCACCCCAGCGCCTGCGCGACGCCGTGGAGTTCTTCGGACCCGTCGTCGCCCAGGGATACGGGCTGGGGGAGACCACCAGCGTGGTCGCGGGCCTGAGCAGCGAGGAGATCGCGCGCGCCGTACGCGAGGACCCCGAGCTGCTCCAGTCCTGCGGGCGCGCCTCGTACGACACCGAGATCCGGGTCGTCGACGAGGGCGGCCGCGAGCTGGGCGCGCGTGAGGTGGGCGAGATCATCGTGCGCGGCCCGGACTGTGTCCAGGAGTACTGGCGCGAACCCGAGCTGTCCGCGGAGAGCTTCCGCGACGGCTGGGTACACACCGGTGACCTGGCCTGGGTGCGCGAGGACGGCTACCTCTTCATCGTCGACCGCAAGAAGGACATGATCATCTCCGGCGGCTTCAACATCTACTGCACCGAGGTCGAGGCCGCCCTGTACGAACACCCCGCCGTCCGGGAGGCCTGCGTCGTCGGCGTGCCCGACGAGCAGTGGGGTGAGGCCGTCAAGGCGGTCGTCGTGCCGCACGTCGGCTCGGCCGTCGCCGCCGACGAACTGATCGCCTTCTGCGCCGGACGGCTGGACCGCTTCAAGAAGCCGCGCTCGATCGACTTCGTGACCGAGCTGCCCCACAACCGCAACGGCAAGCTCGACCGCAAGGCCGTCCGCGAACCGTTCTGGGCCGACGCCCCCCGCCGCGTCAACTGACCCCACCCACACCGCACCACCTCCCCAGGAGCTCCCCCGTGACATTCTCCCTCCGTCCCACGTACGACGACCCGCGCACCGCCGAACTCGTCGAGCGGCTGCGCGACTACCTCGACGGCGAACTCGCCGACCATGAGCGCGAACGCGGCTTCACCCACGCCGACCGTCTCACCCGGGCCGACCTCGAACCGGTCTGGCGCCGCAGCCGCGAACTCGGCTTCTACGGCATCCACCTGCCCAAGGAGTACGGCGGCCAGGACCTCAGCTACACCCAACTCGCCGCGCTCAAGGAGGAGATCGGCGCCAGCGGACGCGTCCTCGCACACAGCGTCCTGGGCGACATGGGCGGGCCGTTGCGCGCGGGCGATATTCTCAAGCACGCCACCGAGCACCAGCTCAAGGCGTACCTGCTGCCGTTGATCCGCGGCGAGCGGGCATGCTGCTTCTCCCTCACCGAGACCGACGCCGGCTCCGACGTCCGCTCCATGCGAACCGTCGCCGTGCGCGACGGCGACGGCTACCGGCTGACCGGGCACAAGGTGTTCTCCTCCGCCGGCCCCTTCGCCGACTTCGCGATCGTCGTCGCCCGCATGGCCGGTACCGGCGAGCAGGAAGGCGAGAAGCCGCAGTTCTCCGCCTTTCTCGTCGACCTCGACAGCCCCGGCTGTCGGGTCGAGGACGGCGCGACCCCCATGTCCGGCGAGCACATCGAGAGCGACATCGTCCTCACGGACTGCTACGTCCCCGCCGCCAATCTCCTCGGCGAGGAGGGCAAGGGCATGCGCATCGCGCTCGGGCGAGTGACCACGAACCGGCTGCTGCACTGCCCGACCGTTCTCGGCGCCACCCGCCGCGCCCTCGAACTGACCCTGCACCGCGCCCGGACCCGGACGGTCGCCGGCGGCCAGCCCCTGCTCATGCTGCAGGCCATCCAGCACAAGGTCGCCGACATGGCCACCGACTTCTACGCCGCACGCTCCATGACCTATGCCGCGCTGGCGGCCCTGGACGCGGGCCGCGAGGCGCACACCGAGGCGTTCATGTGCAAGCTGTTCGTCGCCGAATCCGCCTTCCGCATCCTCGACGAGGCCGTCCAGATCCACGGCAAGGAAGGCCTCACCCAGGGCAACGAGATCGAGTACCTCTTCCGCAAGATCCGCATGTTCCGGATCCTGACGGGCACCTCCGAGATCCAGCGCAACGGCATCGCCAAACTCCTGGCGTTCAACGCCTGACCCGCCACCCCGCACCACCGGAAGGCGCTCCTCCGTGACCCCACCCTCACCCGCCGCGGCCCCGCGCTGGTCCGCCCTCACCGGCAAGCGCATCCTCGACCTCTCCCGTCTTCTGCCCGGCCCGTACGCCACGTCACTGCTCGCCGACCTCGGCGCAGACGTGATCAAGGTCGAGGACCCGGTCGGCGGCGACCCAGTTCGTTACGCCCCACCCCTCTTCGACACCCTGAACCGCAACAAGCGGTCCATCGCACTCGACCTGCGCACCGAGGACGGCCGGAACACCTTCCTGCGCCTTGCCCGCACCGCCGACGCGGTCGTCGAGAGCTTCCGCCCCGGTGTCCTCGACCGCCTCGGCCTCGGCTTCGACACCCTCCATGAGATCAACCCGCGGCTGGTGCTGTGCTCCCTCACCGGCTACGGACAGACCGGCCCGTATGCCACGAAGCCCGGCCATGAACTCAACTTCCTCGGCCTGTCCGGCTTCTTCGCCGTCCCCGGCCGCCTCGACGGGACCATCACCCGCCCCGGCGTACGCATCGGCGACATGGCGGGCGCCATGCACGCCGCCCTCGCTCTCACCGCCGCTCTGGCCGGCGACGGCGAGGGACAGCACATCGACGTGTCCCTCAGCGAGTCCATCACGGCCTGGTGCTCTCTCTTCGCCCTCCCGCTGCTGGCGGTCGAAGATCCGCTGTCGGCCGGACTCGTGCAGGGCGACAACGACGTCTTCACCACCGCCGACGGCCGACTGCTGTCCCTGGCCACCTTCGAGGACAAGTTCTGGCGCCGCCTGCGCACCGAACTCGCCCCCGAATTCCCCGAACTGGACACGGGCGACTACGATATTCGGGCCGACCGCACAGCAGCCAAGGAGCAGGTGCACGCCGTCCTCCGGAAGGTCTTCGCCTCCCGCGACTACGACTGGTGGCACCAGCGCCTCACCGAGATCGACGCCCCCTGGGCGCCGGTCTTCACCCGCCCCGCCGAGCTCCTGAACGACCCGCACGCCACGGCACGCGACCTCTTCGCCGAACCACACGCAGGCAGCACAACCCCGCAGACCCGCTTCCCGGTTACGTTCAGCGCCGGCCTCGACACCTTCCGCCGCCCCGCGCCGGGCCTCGGCGAAGACACCCAGGATCTGCTCACCGAAGTGGACACGCCCGGCTGACACGTCACGGCGATGCGGTCGGCAAGGTACTCGACTGCGGGCAGGTGTGGGGGCACGGACGACCGGGCAACCGCCCACCGGAAAGCAGGAGTTCGGAGCACCCGCGCACAACAGAATTCGACGCCAGGGAAGTTCACCGCTTCGGGGCCCGCAGGCCGGACGGGCGGCGGCTCAGAACCAGTCGTCGCGCCGGGGTGGTTCGCAGAGCTCGAAGACGACCTCTCCCGCCTCCGGATCACCCTCGGCGACCGGGCGCACCCGCGCGCCGACCGACACCAGATGCGGCGCGGCGCCGACGACTCTGCAGCGGAACACAAAGCCTTCGGGGAGCCGCACGAGGGACTCATTGCGTGCCGCCTCCGTGTAGCGGTGCACAACACCGGACCTCACCACAACACCCACTCCGGCGCTGTGTTCGGGCTTCAGATCACTTGACGCGCACACCGGACACAGCAGCCTCCGGAAGGAGGCCGTGCCGCACCAGCGGCAGCGGTGGTAGTTCAGGCCGGTCTTCTCATGCACCGTCTGCACGGTGCCACTTGATGACTGGGACACGTTTCGACCCCCTGCGCTCGGCTCGGATGCGCCGCGGCTGCGCGTCGGCGCGTCCGCACCATAGGGCACTGAGTGTCGATACGTAAAGGCACTCAGTGCCAAATCGCGGTCCGCCCAGGCATCAGTCCTGGCCGATGGCGGACTCGATCTGCTGCACGACGCGCCACATCGGAGCGCCCTTCGCGGCAACCATGACCACCACGTCACTGTCGGACGACGGCATGGACGCGCCCGCGGCACCCGCACTCCCCCACACCTGGCGCACCAGCCCGAGGGCATGGTCCACCGCGGCCTCGGCGTCCCCCGCGCCGCCCGAACGCAGCCAGGTCCGCAGCCCGTTGTTGTGTGCGGCGACCACAGAGGCGGCTATCACCTCGGCGCGCAACGCACCGTCCCCCGACTCGCCGTACCGGCCGCGGAGATGACCGGCCAGCGTCTGCTCGTACCGGCGCACCACGGACAGTTCGTACGTGCGCAGTCCGGGCACTTCCCGGGTGAGCCGGTAGCGCTGGACGGAGAATTCCGGGTTGGCGGAGTACATCCGCAGCACGAGCCGGGCCGCGTCGCACACCGCGTCGACCGGATCCACGTCACCGACCGTCGCGAGGAACGCGGTCATGTCGGCGAGGCAGCGCTCGTGATCCGGGAATACCGCGTCCTCCTTGGAGGGGAAGTACCGGAAGAACGACCGGCGCCCGACCCCGGCCCGCGCCACGATGTCGTCCACCGTGGTCTGCTCGAAGCCCCGCTCCAGGAAGAGCTGGAAGGCCGCTTCGGCAAGCACCTCCCGCATGGGGGCCTTCTTCGGTGGTCTGCGTGCGTCAGTCATGCGGGGAACGTAGCACCGGAGGGCTCTTTTTGGCACCAGGTTCCTTTACAGAGGGTACTGAGTGCCATATGGTCGTTCCTACGAACCACACCCAGGTAGGAGAGCCGGCGTGAGCTTGAGGATCGTTGTCTGTGTGAAGTACGTGCCCGACGCCACGGGTGACCGGCATTTCGCCGATGATCTGACGTTG